>CAXMPE010000192.1:0-7427 GCA_964195245.1 uncultured Verrucomicrobiales bacterium
CGGCGAGCAGCCCTGAGCTTGCCCACTTCCTCGAAGAAGTCGATATGGCTGTTGAAGAAGAAACTCAGGCGACGACCGAACTCATTGACATCGAGTCCTGCCGCAATCGCCGCTTCCACATACGCGAACCCGTTCGCCAACGTAAATGCCAGCTCTTGAGCCGCGTTAGATCCAGCCTCGCGTATGTGATAGCCCGAAATCGAAATGGGGTGGAAACGAGGCATTTCTGCAGTCGTGTACTTGACCATGTCTGTGACGATCCGAACGGACGGCCGAGGGGGATATATGTACTCCTTCTGCGCCTGATACTCCTTCAGGATGTCGTTCTGGATGGTCCCAGAGAGTTGGTCGGAGTCAATCCCCCGACCTTCGGCAACAGCGATATACATTGCCAAGATGATCGCCGCGGGGCCGTTGATGGTCATAGAGGTGGAGACAGCCGACAGGTCGATGTCAGCAAAGAGTTCCTCCATGTCAGCGAGGGTATCGATGGCAACCCCCGCTCGGCCGACCTCCCCGAGGGCCCACTCGCTGTCGGAGTCTCGCCCCATGAGCGTTGGCATGTCAAAGGCCGTTGAGAGGCCGGTCCCTCCGTTGTTGAGGATGTCCTTGAATCGCTGGTTGGTGTCCTCGGCGGTTCCGAAACCCGCAAACATGCGCATTGTCCACAACCGAGACCGATACATGGAGGGGTAGATGCCACGCGTGTAGGGGTACTGGCCGGGGAACGGTGCTTCCCCGTAAACCGGTTCGACCGGCACACCCGACATGCTCTCAAAAGGACCATCGCGGAGGGACGCCTTATCGAATGCAGCCTGCCAGGCCCTCTTCGCTTCGCTGTCTTCGGGGAGTCCCTCGCTCATCCCTAAAGACTACAACTACAACACCAACTACGGCCACCACACAGAATCAGCACACTGCTCACGTCAGGCTCCGGTACCCCAACCTGAACGAGAAGTCACCAAGCCCACGACGAGGCACTCTTCAGCGTTTGGGCCGGTAGAACTCCACCACGAACTCGGTTGGGCCATCGAGCTCAACGTGATGTGGACGCTCAGGAGGAATCACAATCGACTCTCCTACTGAAGCCAGCCGCAGCTCGTCAGACGAATCTTCAAAACGGAATCCAACACTCCCGGACTGAACGACTAGCCGTCCCCACACGCCGGTGGCCACCTTGTGAGCCCCGAGCAATCCCGCCGGTACCGTGTCGTTCGAAAACACCGCCGTCGTCCTGGCTAGCTCTAACCCGTCTGGGAGTTGCTCGTGATGCATCGGAACGTCCAGACCTTCTTAGAGGTTCCCTCGCTCTGCCTGATCTCGCTCGATCGCTTCGAACAGTGCCTTGAAGTTCCCCTCTCCAAAGCCGAGTGCTCCACGTCGTTCGATGAATTCGTAGAAGAACGTCGGTCGGTCTTGCATCATTCGAGTAAAGATCTGAAGTAGCTGTCCGCCGTCATCCTCATCAACAAGGATGTTGAGTCGCCGTAGTTCATCAAGATCTGCATCGATGTCCTGAATCCGAGTGGGAAGCTCCTCGTAGTACGAGTCTGGAACACTCATGAGGCCCATGCCTCGCTTACGAGCCTCCGCCACTGTTGCTACCAAGTCATCGGTGGCAATAGCAATGTGCTGCACACCGGCACTTCGGTAGAAGTCGATGTACTCCTCGATCTGAGACTTCTTCAGGCCCGTCGCTGGCTCATTGATCGGCAGCCGAATAACTCCTGAGCCGTCCCAGACCACCTTGGACATGAGCGCTGAGTACTCGGTGGAGATCGCCTCATCATCGAAGTGCTTGAGGAGCACGAACCCAAAGACGCGTTCGTAGAACTCGACCCACTCGTCCATCTCACCTAGCTCACAATTGGCCACAACATGATCAATGTGCTTGAGCCCAATTGGAACCGCGATGGAATCGGTCCGCACTCGAAAGTCGGGAGGTGGCCAGCACATGTCGGGGTTCTCGACCAAAGAGTGAACGGTCTCGCCGTACGCCTTGATCTCGCCGATCACCCAAGAACCGTGAGCCCCCTCAAGAGCACCGGCCTCCCTTGTGACAGTCGCCCCTCGGCTTCTTGCCAGCTCCACAGCAACGCGGGCGTTGGGCACGTGCATCGCCACGTCCTTGACACCTGGCCCGTGCAAGGCGAGGTGCTTGGTGACATCATGCTCAGGAGAGAGCGCCCCTGTCAGAATCACCCTGACATCGTTCTGCTGGAGTGCGTAGCTCGCGGTGTCCTTGGCTCCGGTTTCTGGACCCCGATAGCCCACAATCTTGTACCCGTGGATGGCGCGGTAGTAGTGCGCTGTTTGGTAAGCGTTGCCCACCCAAACTTCATAATGATGGAAACCGGTGATAGGGAAATCGGCCTTATGAGCGGCGACTGCATCCTCTGCTGTTTCAGTAATCATGTATTCATCTCCAATTTCCTAGCCGGCAGAATCACTCCGGCACATTCTCCAAATCCAATGGTGACAGCGCCCGCGGCGCTGCACGTCCCACGCAATACCACCGAGTCACTATCTGCCAGAAAAGTTCGGACCGTTCCATCTGGCAGTTCGAACGGCTCGGCTCCGTTGCCAGACATCTCAATGAGACTCCCATACTGCGCCGGTTCTGCTCCCGAAACGGTGCCACTTGCGTACAAGTCGCCCGTTTGGAGGGCAGTGCCGTTGCTCGAGGCATGAGTCAGTTGCTGAGCCATAGTCCAGTACATATCACGAAAGTTAGTACCGCCAATGCGGTGTCCGTTGAGTTCAACCGACAAGTCGATGGACAATGCTCGGTGATCACCACCCTGCAGGTAGCCAAGCGGGGCAGGATCTTGGACGGGACCCGGCTCGCGGAAAGGCTCCAGAGCGTCAAGGGTGACAACCCACGGTGAAATGGTGGTGTGGAAACTCTTACCGAGAAACGGCCCAAGCGGTTGATACTCCCATGCTTGGAGATCTCGAGCCGACCAATCGTTGACTAGGACCAGTCCGCCAATGTGAGACTCCGCCTCATCGATTCCAACGGAGGTACCGAGCGCAGAAGCGTCAGATGTGAAGAAGCCAACCTCGAGTTCGATATCTAGCCGTTCGCTCGGGCCAAAGGTGGGCCCGTCTGCGCCCGCACGCTGACCGAGGGGACGTCGAACTGGGGTTCCGCTCACGGTGACTGTGGATGCACGACCGTGGTAGCCCACAGGGAGGTGTTTCCAGTTGGGCATTAGGGGCTCGTCATCGGGCCGGAATAGCCGACCCAAGTTCCTGGCGTGCTGCTCAGATGAGTAGAAGTCGACGTAGTCACCAATCTCGAAGGGCAGCACAAGCTCAACCTCTGACTGGCTGACCAATCCCCTGTCAGCAACCCCAGCCAGTTCTTCATTCCCGCTGGTAAGCAGCTCAGAAACTCTCTGGCGTACCGCACTCACTCCGAACTCGAACAGCTCATTGAGCGAGCCTCGCAGCATCGTCTGAGAGGGAAAATTCATTACACCGACACTGGCCACCGCAACAAGATCCAGCACGTGCTCGCCAATGGCGACCCCAACGCGCGGTTCTGGGTCCAGAGAGGTCGTGAACATCCCAAAGGGAAGATTCTGAATCGGGAAGTCATTGTTCTGCGCAACGGCGACCCAACTCTCAAGTTGTGGGTCATTGGGGTTGGTCACGGCCCTAGCGCCCTTCCAACCATGACCAGGCGTACTCATCCTGTTCACATCCAGCAGCACCTGGGCCAATATGGAGCGGCTTGAAGGTGTCCACCATCACGGCGTACTCCTCTGTGCCCTCCTTGCCGAGGCTTGCCTCGATACTGCCAGGCTGGGGGCCGTGTGTATGGCCTCCGGGGTGCAGGGAGATCGATCCTTGCTCGATGCCAGCACCTTTGCGGCTCATGAACTCACCTTCGACGTAGAAGAGCAGTTCGTCGCTATCTACATTGGAGTGGTAGTACGGCGCTGGCACCGCCAAAGGGTGATAGTCAAACTTCCTCGGCACAAAGGCGCAGAAAACCACACCGGGAGCCTCGAAGGTTTGATGCACAGGCGGTGGCTGGTGGATTCGCCCAGTGATTGGCTCGAAGTCGTAAATGGAGAAGGCGTACGGATACAGGCAACCGTCCCAGCCCACTACGTCGAACGGGTGATTCTCATACACGTGCCGAGTCACACCATTGCCGTGACGGACATACACAGCAACATCCTTGCCCTCTCTCACTGTAGGGGCCTGGGGACCGCGGATATCTCGCTCGCAGTAGGGCGCGTGCTCCAAGAACTGGCCGTTGCGAGACATGTAGCGCTTGGGGGGCGAGATGTGAGACTTGGTCTCAACCACAAGCGCCCGGACCACAGAATCGCCAGTCACCACCCATCGGTGGATCGTTGATGCGGGGAGCACCAGATGATCTCCTCGAGAGAACGCAAGATCACCGAATACGGACTCAAGGACACCTGAACCCTCCTCGATGAAGATCATCTCATCACCCATTGCGTTCTTGCTCAGTTCGCTCGATTCGGAGGCGGCAACATATGAGAGTCTCACGTCTTCGTTGAGGAGAAGCAGTTTGCGACCCCTCACCATGTCTCCGCCGACCTCAAGCTCGTGCGTCTTGAAATGACGCGGTTGAAGCGGATGGTTAGGGCTCGAAGAAGTCTCAATCGGGCCCACGGCCTCAATAGCATTTAGAGCAGTCGGAGGATTGACGTGATAAAGGAGCGCCGAATCGTAATTGAAGCCCTCCTCCCCCATGAGCTCTTCGTGATACAGCGATCCATCCGGCTGACGAAACTGGGTATGTCGCTTGCGGGAGATGTCTCCCCGCTGTTGATAAAAGGGCATAGTTGACTCCTCTAGGTGATTGAAGTTGAGATTGGTTGACGACCCACCGACGAGGCAGCCGCTAGGACCGCCCTTGTCACAAGCTCAGTTGTCTGCAGCCGTCCGGCCGGAGCGACAACGCCGATGCTCGCTATAACGACACCTCGGGGACTGAAGATAGGAGCGGCAACCCCCACTACGCCTTCTTCGAGTTCATCTTGGGAAACAGCAAAACCGTCGCCGCGAACAGCCTCCAGCTCGCCCTCAAGCGCTGGGTCCTCAGCGTCTTGGAGCACTCTCTCCACCAGATCGGCTTGGCACCACGCAAGGATCGCTCGTCCGTGTGCTGCCTCGTGGAGTCGGTGGCGAGAGCCAGGGCGGTAATCGACGCGCACTAGGCGCTGATCGGGCAGGAACTGATCTATCGCGACGGCTTCAAAACCCTCACGAACAGCGAGGACAGAGGTTTCACCTAACTCCCGACTCATTGCCATAAGGGCCGGGCGGGCAGAGTCTCGCAAATCAAGAGCGACAACGCTGGCGAGGTCTAGGAGCCCGAATCCCAGGGCGTAGCTACCGTTGGAACGGCGAACTTGACCATGCTTTTCGAGCGTGGACAGCAGGCGTGTTGCGACCGTGCGGCTCATGTCGAGGCGTCGTGACAGCTCGGTTGGAGTACCGGGACCAAAAGCGCGCAGATCCGCCAGCAGCATCATCGCCTGATCGACTGTCTTGGACATCTCAGCCATGGACCCAACCTAGCATGGCGTCCGATAAATTGCCCCCAGCGACCGATATTCGGACATCTAGCCACACTGTTTTCTTCCGAAACCAGATAGGGTCTTGCCTATGGAACTTGGCGTCACCACATTCGCAGAAACGTATCCGGACCCGCAGACGGGACAGACCATCAGTCATGGCGACCGTCTCAGACAGGTGATCGCCGAGGCTGAAATGGCGGAGAAGGTTGGGTTACAGGTGTACGCCGTGGGAGAACACCACCGGCCTGACTTTGCTGCCTCAACCCCCGCAACCTTGTTGGCAGCTATTGCTGCGCGCACCTCCACCATCCGTCTCTCCCCTGCCGTGACGATCCTCAGCTCTGATGATCCAGTACGCGTGTACCAACAGTTTGCGACGTTAGATCTCATCTCCTCTGGACGGGCGGAGCTGATGGTCGGCCGCGGATCGTTCGTTGAGTCGTTCCCTCTCTTCGGCTATTCGATGGCCGACTACGACGAACTCTTCGCGGAAAAGCTAGACCTCCTGCTGGCCATCCGTGACAACGAACGCGTCACCTGGTCCGGCAAGTTCCGGGCGTCATTGGCTGATCAGCCTATCTACCCTCGAGCTCAGCAAGAGCCGCTCCCTGTCTGGGTCGCCGTGGGTGGCACTCACCAATCGATCATCAGGGCGGGCCAGCGAGGACTCCCCGTGGCGCTTGCAATAATCGGCGGAAGTCCAGACCGTTTCGCCGTCTTCTCAAAGCTGCATCGGCGCACACTGGAGGACTCGGGTTTCGATCCCGCTTCCGTTCCCATTGCGGTGCACATGCACGGTTTCATTGGAGAGGACTCAGAACAGGCTGCGGACGAGTACTACCCGTCCTATGAAGTCCCAATGACGAAGCTAGGAACCGAGCGGGGCTGGGCGGCAATGACAAGGCAGCAGTACGACATGATGCGCTCGCCGGGAGGGTCCCTCGTGATCGGTGACCCTCGAACTGTGGCCGACAAGATCCTTCATGCAAGGGAAGTCTTGGGAGTGAGCCGGTTCATGTTGCATATCAGCGTGGGCACCCTCCGCCACGACAAGGTGCTCCGCAGTATCGAATTACTTGGTACCGAGGTGGCAGCTCTAGTGGCGGACGATTAACCCTGAATTCTGAGGCCGACCTCAGCCGCGGGCCCCGGGATGCGACCTATGGTCGACCCTTCTTGGTCTTTGGGTTCTTGGGCCCACCGTCATCCTCGTCGTCTTCTTCGTCGTCGTCATCTTCGACGGTGAACTTCTCGTCGTCAGGATCGACTGCAATGATCTCAACTCCGTCTTCGTCGACTTCAACCTTGAACGCAAGTGCAGGATCATCGTCGCTCGTGACGAGCCACTCGCCGTTGCCGCCAAGCACTGTCCATGGGCCAACGACGGTAAGTTGGTACGTCTCGAAGCCCTCGCGAAATACAGAGATGGTCAACCCGCCTTCAACGCTGAGAACCACGGTGTCACCAATCAACCAGTCTACGTCGGCTTCTACCTTGCCTTCTTTGATTTCGACCCCATCGGCGTCCTCGCCGGTTTCCTTCCACGCAACTTTGGCAATGTAGACGTCCTCGATTGCATACCCGGACGGCGACACTCCTGCCTCGACAGCAGCGCCGCCGGCCAGAGTTTCGGTGACCTCGAAGGTGAAGCTGTCGGTCACGCCAGGAATGCTGAGCGAGTAGCTACCTGAGGGAAGAGTCCCGCTGGCGAAAGCCATCGACGATAGGGCCCCAAGGGCCATCAGAGCCGCAGTTAGCGTGAGAAGTATGCGTTTGTACATATGATCTCCGATGGAGCCCAGATAGGCCTACCTTCAGAACGTATCGGCAGATGAAGCCTCGATCTGTAGCTCCTTTTTC
>CAXMPE010000193.1:0-5231 GCA_964195245.1 uncultured Verrucomicrobiales bacterium
CCCCGCTCCTGGATTGCTTTCATTCGACCCGGCCAATCAGGCGCGGTGGCAAGACTGCCGTTGGAGGCGTAGGGGTTTGCCCCGAGTATGAGAAGGAAGTCAGTGCGGTCGATGTCAGGAACAGGGATCATGTCGGGGTGTCCAAACATGAACCCAGATGAGACGTGCTTGGGCATCTGGTCCACCGTTGCTGCAGAGAAGAAGTTCTTGGTTCTCAGTGACTTCAAGAGAGCAGGCGCGTAGATGGGTCCCGCCATTCCGTGCACCGTTGGGTTACCTAAGTAGACGGCGATCGAGTCGTTCCCGGATGTGGCGATGAGACCTTGAAGTCCAGTGGCAGCAGCCGAGAAAGCTTCGTCCCACGAAACCTCCTTCCATCCGTCCTCGGTCCTGACCATGGGGGACCGCAAGCGATCGGGGTCGGTATGCAAGTCTTTGAGAGTGGAGCCCTTGGGGCAAATGAACCCATGGCTAAAGACATCGTTCTGGTCCCCTCGGATTCTGATGACCTGATCACCTGAGACGGTGATCTCCAGTCCACAGGTGGCCTCACACAGAGGGCAGGTGCGGTAGCTGGTGCGTTGTTCCTGGTCCGCTGTCGCTGTCATTGTCAGAGCCTACTCAGTTAGGGGTTTGGCAGGGAGGGCTATTCAGGAGAACTAGGCTTTTTCAAATCATTTGAATATACATTCAAATTGTGCCATTCTTCAACAATGCAGTTTGATTTCGAACAGGTTGAGATGCTCGAGTTGGACACCTTGGCTGAGTTCGATGTACTCGCTAAGCGGTTCCGCCTTTCCGTTTTGCGGGCGATGAACGAGCCAAAATCGGTCAGTGAGGCAGCCGAGTTCCTCAATGTCCCGGTGACTCGTCTGTACTACCACGTGAACGAACTGTACCGAGGCGGTTTTCTCACTTTGCTTGAGGTCAGGCAGGCTGGTGCCCGGTCGGAGAAGGTGTATCAGGCCACAGCGAAGGGGATACGACCGAGTCAGAAGTTCCTCGAGGATTACGGAGCCGACGGGATCACAGCTGTAGTCAAGTTGGTTCTGGGGATCGTTGAAGCAGGATTTGTGAGAGCGATCGAAGCTGGCGACTTTGGGAATGAACCTGATGACGTCGGGCATCGGAATGGAACGATTGGTTTGGCAGCACTGTTTCTCTCAGACGACCATCGTCACGAACTTATTACTGAAATTGAGGCGCTGTCGGCCAAGTACAGCGAGCTCTCTGACCGAACCGAACCGCCGGTTGAGTTTTTCTACGGCGTCTACCCCAACTAGAGGAGTTAGTGCATGAGTGATTTGAAAGCGTTGCTACAAATCCCAGATTTCAAGACGCTTTGGATCGCCCAGGTGGTCTCGAGCTTCGGTGACTCGCTCACCATGACGGCGCTGCTGTTCTTGGCGTTGAAGCAGACCGGTAGTGAGGCCGGTGTGGCTGGGGTGATGATTTCGGCTGCGCTTCCAGCTTTGTTCTTGGGCTTGGTCTCTGGGGTCTGGGTTGATCGTCTTCAGAAGAAGATGACAATGTTCTGGTCCGACGTAGCGCGCGGGGTTCTCACTGTGGGGTTCCTTCTTGCCATCGACCCCGAGCGCTTCTGGGTCGTCTATCCGCTCTTGTTCTTGCACGCTTCGGCCGGCACCTTCTTCCAGCCAGCTAAGGGAGCGTTGCTTCCGCAGGTCGTTGGCCCTGACAAGCTTCTTGCAGCGAACTCTGTGGGCCAAACAACGATGGTCATCTTTGGGCTTCTAGGGACCACTACGGCGGGGCTGCTCGTGGGGATACTGGGGACCTACGAACCGATCTTTGTGATTGACGTTGTCTCGTTCTTTGTGTCGGCCTACTTCGTCCTGAGGTTGGTCACTAAAGGCGACCCGATCGGCAACGGATCAGAGGCACCGTCAGTATTCGGTGAATTGAAAGCTGGATTTGGCGCGATTCGGCGGTCCCGAGTCCTCACCGGTCTGAACATTGGTGTTGGGATCGTGATGCTTGGCTTGGGAGCTGTGAACGTTCTCCTGGTTCCCTTCGTGGTGCGAGACCTGAGCGTGTCCGAAACCTGGTTTGGACTGATTCAGGGCGGCCAGACAGCCGGGATGGTCATAGCAGGAGGCATCATTGCGGCGCTGGCAACTCGATTGAGGCCGAAGATCCTCATCGTGGGCGGCGTTGCCGCCATAGGAGTGGTGACGCTGGGGTTGTTTGGTGTGACTGCGATATGGCAACTGCTGATTGGGTTGTTTGTCATCGGTCTTTCGGTGGCCCCTGTCCAAGCCTCAGCTTCTACGCTCCTCCAAACCGAAGCTCCCCCCGAAATGCTTGGTCGGGTCGGAGGCACTTTCGCATCCATCGCGACAGGAGCATCCATTCTCTCGATGGCTGTGGCGGGTCTGGCTGCAGCGGCGATCGGTTCGCGGTTGGTGTTTCTGATCTCGGGATTCGTTGTCATGTCCTCTGCCGTGGTGATGATCGGGTTCTTCCGGGGGACCGGTTGGAGCTCCACGTTAGGGAAGGCGCCGGAGGCCCAAGATGTCGAAGAGGTAGTTGCCGAAATGTAGAGAAACCTGATCTCGCTAGCCTTGGCTGGATGATCAAACCCGAGACGCAGCACGACCCCCAAACCCTCGTCATTAGGAACCCCATCGTCTTCTTTCACGGCGCTGGCCTTGACCACACGGTCTTCGCCAGCCAGCTGAGCTTCTTTCGTGGCCGTGGGCTGGTGGCGTGGGTCCCCGATTATCCCGGCCACGGTGGAGCGGAGGATGAGCTGTTGAACGGAATTGAGCAGCACGCTGATTGGGCCGCCCGCCGGATCACCGAAAGAACCGACGAACCGGTGAACGTCGTCGGACATTCGATGGGGTCCTTGATTGGGCTCTCGCTTGCGGCGAGGTACCCCAAACTGGTGAATCGGCTGGCGCTCCTCAACACGGCTAAGAGGATGGCCGTACATCCTGATCTTCTGTCTTCTTCAAAGGCGGGAACTCCGCTCTGCCTAGACCTACTCGACGAATGGGAGCAGGTTGGGGAAGGCGCGCTGAACAGGGACTTGCGTGAAAAGGTTGGATTCAAGGCCCTCCATAGCGACCTGGCAGCATGCAATGGATTCGTTGCGGGTGAGCAGCTAGGTGGCATTCCTGCGCCTACGTTGGTGGTCGCCGGGGACAGCGACAAGATGACTCGGGCCGATCAGGGGAGACGCGTCGCAGCTGAGATCCCTGATGCAAAGATGGTCGTTCTCGAAGGTGCTGGGCACTCGATGATGAAAGTGCAATCAGACGTGGTTAACAACCTTCTGCTGGAGTTCTTCAAGGACTCTGGAGCGAACGATGAATGACAACCCAACAGCGCTCAATCTCGAGGCAGTCGATCCCTTACCCCCCGAAACCCAGCGCTATTTCGATCTGTGTGTTGAGAAGCTTGGTTTCGTGCCGAATGTGTTGGTTTCGTTCACGCACAACATTGACAAGCTGAACGCCTTCAGCGCGATGTACAACGACTTGATGATGGGTCCCAGTGGGTTGTCAAAGCTCGAACGGGAAATGATCGCTGTGGTGGTCTCATCCATCAATCGCTGCTTCTATTGCTTGGTTGCGCATGGTTCGGCGGTGCGTCAGCTCTCAGGCAAGCCAGAGCTCGGTGAGATGTTGGTCATGAACTATCGGGTGGCCCCGTTGTCCGGACGAGAGCGAGCGATGCTCGACTTTGCCGCCCTGATGACAGAGGACAGTCACACGATTGAAGAAGAGCACCGGCAGGTCTTAAGAGATGCTGGATTCTCGGATGCTGAGATCTGGGATATCGCCGCCACTGCTGGGTTCTTCAACATGACTAATCGAATTTCTAGCGCGGTAGACAAGCGCCCTAACGAGGAGTACCACGCGCTGTATCGTTAATGACCATTGAGGAGTAGACGAACACATGGAAATAGGGATTCAGTCAATTGGGAGTTATGACCACCTGCTCAAGGTGGCCCAGATCACAGAGGCAAACGGGGGCGTCGCCATCGCTGTTGCCGATCACTACCTCTACGGCGGTTCGCACGAGGACTACTCCGCTGTTGCTTATGACACCCTGATCCAGGCCGCAGCCTTGGGACGCGATACGAGCGGCATCGACATCGTGATGTTGGTCTCACCGGTGACGTTTCGACATCCCGCTGTGTACGCGAAGTCAGCTATCTCGATTGATGAGCTCTCAGGTGGGCGCTTTGTGATGGGTCTCGGCACTGGCTGGCACGATGATGAGCACGCCTACTTCGGGTTCGATTATCCACCTCTTAAAGAACGATTCGAGATGCTGGAGGACCAACTGGGTTATGTCCGGGCTTACTTCGACGACCCAGAAAGCGGCTACACAAGTGATCGCTGGCGTTTCAAGGGGTACGACGCCCAGCCGAGGGCTAGGGCCGATCTCAGACTGATGGTAGGTGGTGGTGGCGCCGTGAAGACTCCGACGCTTGCTGGCAAGTATTGCGACGAATTCAATCTCTATCACCACAAACCCGAAGGTATCGCTGAGCGCCTGGCGGTGGCAAGGAAGGCTGCCGAGAGCGCGGGTCGGGACTTCGACAATGTGCTCATCTCAACGAGCCTGCCGGCGCTTGGGGTCGACTCATCTTCGGAGATTGATGACCTTCTCGACGAAATTGTTTCTCTCCGAGGTGGCGGGGACGAGACCAAAGACAGGATGCGCCCCATGATCAAGACTTGGTCAGAGCACGCTGAGACGGTCGAGCAGCTAGAGGCTGCTGGGATTCAGAGGGTGTATGTGCAGGTTGCAGCGCTGTTCGAGTCTCAGGTCGAGCCTTGCTTAAAAGCGCTGGTGTAGCTGACGGGCCAGATCGAGAGCCCGATCGAGACAGTAGGCTTATTGTCACATGAATTCCTCCCTGCGATCGAACGCCCAAGCCTGGATTGACGGAGACCCTGATCCTGAAACGCGCGCGGAGTTAACTGCGCTTCTGGTCGCCGAGGCGTGGGACGAGCTTGCCGAGCGGATGAACGGGACGCTTCGCTTTGGCACTGCAGGTCTGCGAGGTGCCGTCGAAGGCGGGTCCAACCGCATGAACCGCGCCGTGGTCATAAAAGCCACCCGAGCGCTTGTTGACCTGCTGTTGAGTCGTCACGAGGGACCGCCATCTCGACCGGTTGCGCTTGGATTCGACGCTCGTCTGTCCTCTGAGCGGTTTGCGATGGACACGATTGGTGTACTCACAGCGGCTGGTA
>CAXMPE010000194.1:0-2294 GCA_964195245.1 uncultured Verrucomicrobiales bacterium
TAGGTGTGCTCAATCAGCGGGGGCACTGGTATTTGGTAGCTGCCGGTCAGCCCGAATCGCGCGCCTACCGGGTTGACCGCGGCAGCGAGTGGCAGACAGTAGGAGCGAAGGGCGTCTTTACCCGTGGGCCGAAGACGGGGATTGCTGACGCGCTTCCCTCCGCCCCATGGGAGCTGGGGGACGACAAGGTGGACGTCGAGCTCCTCTTTGACCCCAGCGTGGCTTGGCGAGCTATCAATGATCTTGAGGGAGAACTAACACGTTCTTCCGACGGCCTTCGAGCCACAATTTCGGTGGCTAACCCAGGCGCCCTTATTGGGTGGCTCCTCGAGTTCGGAGCTGAGGCAGAGATTCTCAGCCCCGCTGAGATTCGCCAGCAGTTCGTCGACCACCTAGCGGGGACGAAGTGAGCAGGACAGCAGGGCGGCTGGGGAGGATCCTCGCAATGCTCGCCTGGGTCATGGCCAACGAGGGAGCGAAAGTCGCCGAAGTCTGCAGCCGGTTTGGGTATACCCACAAGACGCTCATCGATGACCTCGACCTGGTATTTGTCTGCGGCTTACCGGGTTACGGTCCCGGTGAGCTGATGGTTGCCTACATCGATGGCGACGAGGTCGTCATCGAGATGGCCGATTACTTTTCATCAGCACCCCGACTGACCTCAGACCAAGCGCTCCGACTCCTTACGGCGGGGCTTACCGCTGCCAGCATCTCGGACCCTGCCCCTGCGTTGGTATCTGCTTTGGGCAAGCTCCAAGCCGCACTTTTCGCCGATGGACAAGAGACCCTTGCCATGAACATTGAAGAGCCCCCGCCATTCAGGGACCTTCTCGCTGGCGCCGTTGCTAACTCCTCGGTGGTTCGAATCAAATACCTGTCAGTTGGCAAGGGGGAGTTGTCGACTAGAGAAGTGGAGCCCCTGGCCGTGTTTTCTGAGAACAGTCAGTGGTACCTCAACGGGCATTGCCGACTTGCTGGCGACAGGCGGAGCTTTCGAATTGACCGAGTGAAGTCGGCGGAGGTGTTGGACCAAACCTTTGAAGCTCCCAAGACGTTGCCACCCAATCGCGTTGGATACGTACCAAGCGAAGATGACATCAGGGTTCGCCTGGTCCTTTCACCTCCTGCCTTCTGGGTATCGGAGTACTACCCAGTGGATGTAATCAGTCGATCTGCAGACCGGATCACCATCGAGTTCTCGTCGTCTGGTGCGTCTCTCATTGTGAATTTGCTGCTCCGGCTTGGCGCAAACGCCGAGCTCTTGGGTAGTCCTTCCATAGCCGCCCAACTGGAAGAGAGACGCTCCCAAATCCTTCTGCGCTACCGATAGCGAAACATACGGCAATCATCGACACAAAGTTGTCAAGGTGGGCCCCGCAGCTGCCGATCTTACGATCATGCGGAGCTACATATGACACGAATCAGAACCACCTGTGACTCATGTGGTGTAATCAACCTCTCCATCGAGGAACTACTGCTGGAGATCCATGAAGACGGCTCTTCGGGGTCCTACTCCTTCACCTGTCCGAACTGTGACACCGACGCCGTCCGTCCAGCTGGGCACCGAGTCATCATGGTGTTGCTGGCGACCGGAGTTGAGTACGTTGTCGTCGTCGCCGGCATCACCGAGGACGAGATAGCAGCCTTCGTAGACGGTCTGGAAGCGACCAAAGACCCCATCAGGGTGATCAACAACTAAGCCCAACCTTGACCTAGACCTATACCTAAACCCCGAGGGTGTAGGTATAGGTGTAGGTCTACGTTTTGTCGCGTTTACACTCTCAGGCGTGGATATCAACTTCGGCGAGTACTTCATTATCTTCGTTGTTGCGCTCTTGGTCTTCGGACCCGAACGACTGCCCGAGATCACTCGGAAGGCCGGGTCGTGGGTGCGTGACTTGCGGGTCGTTGCAAACGACTTCAGGCAGTCACTTGAAACAGAAGTCGGGGATTTGGCTCAGCCTCTTGCAGAACTCAGAGATGAGACCAAAGGCCTTAGCGATGACTTCAAGGCTGAGGTTAAGAAGATCACGACCGAGACGGAACGTGCGCTCGACTGGGATGGACCTGTGCACTCGTCGGGGCCCACTCACGACGATTCAATGGAAGATCTCAAGCGCATCGACGATGACATAGCGCAGCTTCAAGCCTCTGAGGATGAAGCAGGCAGCGATGACGAGTAGCGATGTGCGACAACCCATGATGGGCCATCTGAAGGAACTGCGTAACCGCTTAGCCAAGTCGGCTGTCGCCGTTGTGATTGGTGCCATCATCGCCTACCTCCTTCGCGACGG
>CAXMPE010000195.1:0-3583 GCA_964195245.1 uncultured Verrucomicrobiales bacterium
TACGGGCATCAACTGCCCTCCCGGGTTCGCCCAAAACGTCATTGATCAAATGTCTCAGACCAGTGGCTTTTCATTTACCGAGGCCACTAATCACTTCGAGGCTCAGGCGGCCAAGGACGCGGTGGTCAGCGCTTCGGGAACACTCAAAACGATCGCTGTTGGCATCTTCAAGATCGCCAATGACCTCAGGTGGTTGGGTTCAGGGCCGGTGGCAGGCCTGGGGGAGCTCAAACTACCTTCGCTTCAGCCAGGAAGCTCCATCATGCCAGCCAAAGTCAACCCGGTGATTCCCGAAGCCGCGATGATGGTCGCCGCTCAGGTGATTGGGAACGACGCAGCTATCACGTGGGGCGGCGCCAACGGAAACCTTGAACTCAACGTAATGATGCCCATGATGGCTCGGAACCTCCTGGAGTCGATTGACATCTTGGCCAATGTCGCGGTTGCGCTCGCCGATCGGTGCGTATCGGGGCTTGTGGCAAACGCTGATCACGCGCGTTCTGTGCTTGAGAAGAACGTGATCGTTGTTACAGCGCTCAATCCACACATCGGGTACGACGCAGGCTCTGCTGCTGCCAAGGAAGCCTCTGCCTCGGGCCGGTCGGTTCGTGAAGTGGTCCTCGAACGCGGTCTGATGACCGCTGAAGACCTCGATGCTGCCCTCGATCTCAAGAAGATGACCGAGTAGTAGAAACCTACTGCGCCTCGAGAGCCTCGAGCATGGTGTGCCAGCTAAGGACGGCGCATTTGATGCGAACTGGGAACTCCCGAACCCCCTGAAGCGACTCCAGATCCCCGAGTACTGACCCTGGTTGTTCTGGGTCAGTGATGACCTCGTCCGATGTCATGAGCGAGTTGAAGGTCTCAGAGACCTCCTTGATCTGATCGAGCGTCTTGCCAATGATGGCTTCGCTCATCATCGAAGCCGAAGCTTGGCTGATTGAGCAACCCTGGCCGGTTATCCCAACGGCTGAAACGACGCCGTCGGTCACCTGCAGGTCGATTGCTATCTCGTCGCCGCACAGCGGGTTGTGCCCTTCGCCGTGGGCATCGGGCTCCGAGAGGGACCCACGATTCCGAGGGTTTCGGTAGTGGTCGAGAATGACTTCGCGGTACAGATTGGTAAGCGACATTATCCGAATATCTCCTTTGCTGTATTGAGACCGACGATGAGTGGATCGAGGTCGAACGGACGGTTGTATACGTGAAAGCTAGCTCGTGCAGTGGCTCCAACGCCGAGAACTCCCATGAGCGGTTTCGCGCAATGGTGCCCGGAACGGACCGCCACTCGCGACTCGTCAAGGATGGTGGCGACGTCGTGAGCATGGACGCCCTGTAGGTTGAATGAAAGGACGCCACCGCGCTGAGAACTAGGGGGCGGGCCGTAGATCTGGATGCCCTCAACTTCGGTGTGGAGCCGGTCCCAAGCAAGTGCGGTCAGCTCGTCGTCGTGAGCAGCGATTGCGTCCATCCCGAGGTCCTGCAAATAATCGATCGCAGCTGCAAAGCCGACGGACTCAACAATCGGGGGTGTCCCTGCTTCGAACTTGGCCGGTACTGGAGCCCAAGTGGCCTCATCGAAGGTGACAGTGGTGATCATCTCCCCGCCAGTTTCAAACGGTTCCATGGACTCAAGCAACTCAGTCGTGGCCCAGAGAGCACCGATGCCGGTGGGGCCGAGGAGCTTGTGGGCGCTGAAGACCAAAGCGTCGACACCGAGGTCTTGCACGTCGATTGATCGGTGGGTTGCCAGCTGGGCGGCATCGACAATCACGAGGGCGTCGACGGCCTTTGCGAGGGCCACAACAGCCTTGAGGTCGACAATGGTCCCCAACACGTTCGACATGCCCGTAACGGCAATGATCTTGGTGTGCTTAGTGACCATGTCGGCCATGGCTTCCATGTCGAGCAAATAGCCATCGGTGATCGGAGCGTGGCGAAGCGCTGCTCCGGCAGTCTTGGTTACACGCTGCCAGGGGATGATGTTGGCATGATGCTCCATGTCGGTGATGAGAACCTCGTCACCGGGCCCAAGCCGAGGAGAGAGACCGTACGCAAGCATGTTGAGGCCGGTTGTTGTCCCTCGGGTGAATATCACTTGGCTAGGTGAGTCGGCGTTGACGAAAGCAGCAACGGTGCTTCGGGCCCCCTCATACGCCGCGGTCGACTCTTGGGACAGGCGGTAGGCGCCCCGGTGGACGTTGGCGTAAGAATGGGTCGTCAGCCGTTGCATGGCATCGATGACGGACTGGGGCTTCTGAGCACTCGCCCCAGAATCTAGGAAGGAGAGATCAGGGTGGTTGGACAGGAGTGGGAAGTCAGCCCGGACGTCCAGCATCACTACACAGTGGTCTTGAAGGCGTCGTATCCATCGGCCTCAAGCTGTTTGGCCAGTTCGGGCCCACCAGATTGGATGACCTTGCCGTCGAGGAACACATGAACGAAATCTGGCTCGATGTACGCGAGCAGACGCTGGTAGTGGGTGACGATCAGGAATCCTCGTTCTGGGGAAGTCAAGCGACCCACACCCTGAGCAACGACCTGAAGAGCGTCGATGTCGAGGCCCGAGTCTGTCTCGTCCATGACCACCATCTCGGGCTGCAGCACAGCCATCTGGAGGACTTCGTTCCGCTTCTTCTCTCCGCCCGAGAAGCCCTCGTTGAGGAAACGGTCAGCGAAGGACGCTTCCATCCCGAGCTCCTTCATGGCTTCCATGACCTTGAGCCGGAGCTCCAGAACGGTGTAGTTTGTCCCGGTCTTGTTGGACAGGGCCTGGCGCAGCATTTGTACAACCGACACACCCGGAATGGCTTCGGGGTACTGGAACGCCAAGAAGAGCCCCGCGATTGAGCGCTCGGTAGCATCCAGCTCCTCAATGTCTTGGCCCTTCAGCCGAATCTGGCCTTGGGTAACTTTGTAGCTGGGATGGCCCATCAAGACGTTGGCGAGCGTGGACTTGCCAGAACCGTTGGGACCCATCAGCGCATGGATCTCGCCGGGGTTGACGGTGAGATTGACACCCTTGAGAATCGCTACGTCTCCAGCAGAGGCGTGCAGGTTCTCAATCTCGAGCAATGGGGTCGTTGACATGCCGTGTAGAACTTTCGTGAGCGTTGGCCGCATAGTACTTCTACCCACGCGTTACTGACAGAGACTCGGGGGCTAGCGGATGGGCAGCCTGAGAGAACCACAGCCTCAAGGGGCGAAGGGGTAGTTCAGGTGTAGGTCCAGGTCTAGGTTGGGTTTAGGAGTGGTCCGAACAGGTTTTCGAGTCGATCCACTGTGTGCGGAATCGACTGCAAGTACACGCGATCGACGCCCACGGCCTCCAGAGCCGCTAGTTGTTCTCGAGCTTGGTCGGCTGTCCCCACGATGAGCCCGGCCTTGGCGTACCGCTCCCTGAGCTCATCGGCCGAGATATCTCGAGAGTTGGCAGCTTCGAGCAGTTTGCTCCCGAGGTCTGCCTCATCGCTCCCGATTATCGCGGGACCCATGAGTGAACAGCGGATCGAGTCTGCATCCCTACCGGCCTCGACAGCTGCCTCGCGCATAGTCTGGATGCGGGCTCCCACCTCTTGTGGTG
>CAXMPE010000196.1:0-5085 GCA_964195245.1 uncultured Verrucomicrobiales bacterium
GTTGGAGCGGGCAAGGACTTGTTCGTCGGAAATGTCTTTGCCCAGTTCAATCAAAGCTTCCATACCGCCGTTATCGAGGGTATAGACATGCTTGTTGGTCTCGTGTTGGCTAGCCATCTCGTTGAATGTGTCGAGTTGAGCTTGCGAGGAGCAAATTGTTGCTACAGAGCCTGAGTTTCCGACGATCCAATCCACTTGATCCGCAGACGACGTCTCATAGATGGTGACGGTGGCGCAGCCAGCTGCCCAAATGGCATAATCGAAGTAGGTGAACTCAACTCTGCTTGGTGAGTACAGGCAGATTCGCGAACCCGGCTCGATACCGAGCGCCATGAACCCCGCTGCGATCCGGCGGGCCTTGGTAGCAAGTTCCCCCATGCTGACATCAACAAATGCGTCACCATCACGGTAGGCCAGAACCGCCTGGTCCGGCATCGCAGCTTCTGCCTCCCAAAGCAGGCCCGCAACGTTCTGGTTGGGGTCGACCTCAGCAGCTCCTGACGACGTGTATTCCTGCATCTATCCATCTCCTTTGGGCAACGCCCCGATGCTAGGGGAAAACCAGAGTTCTCGTAGAGCTACCGGCAAATGTGTGCTTCTCGCAACGCGGAAATCTCTTCAGGTGAGAACCCAAACTCCAGCAGCACCGTTGTTGTCTCCTCGCCGGGGACGCCCGGCGCCTCCGGTGTGGGCGCGACCGACCTCGAGAATCTGGGGGCAGGCGCAGGCTGCCTAAGTTCGTCCGGATAGATGAAGCTGTTGCGAGCTACGGCGTGTTCGTGCAGCGCAGCTTCCTCGTAGGTCAAGACCGGGCTCACACACGCGTCGAGACCCTCGAATGCCTCTGCCCACTCGTCCCTTGTTCTGGACGCAAAGATCTCGGTGAATTGCGAACGCATATCGCTCCACCCTGCCTTGACCCACTGAACATCCTTCAGTGACTCCAATCCCAACCCCGTTACCAACTCAGCGAAGAATTGGGGCTCCAGCGCCCCAACGGCGACGAACTTTCCTTCGAGCGTCCGATAGGAGTCATAGAAGGGAACCCCGCCGTCAAGCAGGTTCGCTTCTCGCTCCGTCGTCCGGGCGCCAGCTGCAGCCAGACCATGCGTCATCGCCCCGAGCAGTGAGGCCCCTTCGAACATCGCTGCGTCGACCACCTGGCCCCGCCCAGAGGCTTTCGCTTCCAGCAGGGCGGCCAAGATCCCGACAGCCAGCAGCATTCCCCCACCGCCAAAGTCGGCGATGAGGTTGAGAGGCGGCGGCGGCGGGTCGTCAGCCCGGCCGACGGCATGAAGCATTCCCGAAAGTGCCAGATAGTTGATGTCGTGGCCTGCGCTCCGGGCCAAAGGGCCCTCTTGGCCCCACCCGGTCATCCGGCCAAAAACAAGTGCCGGGTTCCGCTCCTCGCACACTTCAGGACCAAAGCCGAGCCGCTCGGCGACACCCGGGCGCATGCCTTCAAACAGGACATCAGCCTTCTCCACCATTGTGAGCAAGACCTCCACGCCCTCAGGCCTCCGTAGATCCAGAGCAACTGATCGTCTACCCCGGGCTAACACATCAAACTTGGGGTCGTGCAGGCTCAGCATCTTGGACGCATCCAGCCGATCGATGCGAATGACGTCGGCTCCCAAGTCAGACAACATCATGCCGCAGAACGGTCCGGGGCCGAGTCCCACGATTTCGAGGACCCTCAAGCCCGAAAGGGGGCCCTCACTCATTCGGGGCGCTCGTCGTCGACTTCCTCACGCCCGAACTCATCGTCGGTGAGGTCGGATGCGGTAACCGGATGGGCCTCAAGGTATGCCGACATCAAGCCGGATCCGATGGCTGCCAGAGGAAGGGCCAGGAAGCCACCGAGAGCGCCGAAAAGCGAGAAGCCTGCAATCACAGCGCCAAACCCGACAGCTGGATGCAGGGACATTGTTTGGGCGGTGACCTTGGGCGCAATGAGATAGTTCTCAAGCACCTGGTATCCCCCAAGTGCGACGAGCACCCACCCGGCGGCCGCACCAGACACAGTGAGCGCAGCAACCAGCGGGAGGATCGCTCCAAGCAGCGCACCCACTACCGGAACCGCTTGGGAGACCACTCCCACCCAGAGCCCTAAGGCAACAGGAGAGGGAAGGCCAATCGCCCAAAAAACAAGGGAATGAAAGATCGCGGAGGCTACCGCCAAGCGAGTTCGCGAAGACACGTAGCCACCCGTCTTCTCGATTGCCAACTGCCACATCGAAGAAAGCTGCTCTTGTTGCTCTGGGCGGAAGAAGGAGAATATCCGAGTGCGCAGCCGTGGTCCGTCAGCCAAGAAGAAGTAGCCGAACAGGACAACGGTGAAGAAGGTCCCGATCGCCGAGCCGAAGCCACCAAGGAACCCGGTCAGGCTGCCGCCTACGGTGGAGGCGTATTTTGAGACGAGATCGCCCACATCCCCCACCGACTGTCCAATGGCGGCGAAGCTGAACCGGCCGTCGAACAGTTCCTCAATCTGCGGACCGTACTTCTCGAACTGATCGGGAATCGCCTCGATCAGGCTCGACGCTTGTGTGATGAAAGGCGGAAATACGACCAAGAGAAACACTACGAAGCCGGTGACGGACGTGAGAAACACCGCCAACGTCGCTCTGGACCGCTTCCAACCCCTCTTCACAAGCGAAACAACTGCGGGCTCCAAGGCAAACGACAAGAACAGAGCCAATACCAGGCTCTGCAAAAGACCCTGTAACCGCCAGGCAGCCCAGAGCCCGAACCCAGTAAGCAGCGCTGCGGTAACGATACGT
The DNA here is from genome assembly GCA_964195245.1 of uncultured Verrucomicrobiales bacterium. Taxonomy (GTDB): domain Bacteria; phylum Actinomycetota; class Acidimicrobiia; order Spongiisociales; family JAENVV01; genus CAXMPE01. Next base: position 2,784 of record CAXMPE010000196.1, read on the forward strand.
CGAACCAAGCGGTTGAACTCTTCCTTCGAGCGATCTTCAGCCATGACCAGCAGGTTACCCCGCGAGTCCCTGCTCTCTTCTCCCACGCGACTAACTTTATGGTGACACCAACGGAGACACCATGAACCTCAAAGACACATCAGCTGTAATCACAGGCGGGGCTTCGGGACTCGGAGCAGCAACCGCTCACAGACTGGCAGCATCCGGCGTCCGGGTTGTAATCGCTGACCTCCATGAAGAGCACGGCGAGGCCATCGCATCAGAGCTAAACGGAGCCTTCGTACTCACCGACGTGCGCGACTCCGAACAGGTGCAGACTGCGGTAGACACCGCGGTTGAGATGGGCCCGTTTCGCTCACTCGTCAACTGCGCCGGCGTGGGGAATCCAAGCCGGATGGTGAATCGTGACGGCGAACCCCTCGGCTTGGACTTCTGGGAGTTCGTTGTCGGCATCAACCTGACCGGGACCTTCAACTGCATGCGACTCTCAGCCGCTGCAATGGCGAAGAACGACCCAGATCCCGATTCCGGCGATCGAGGGGCGATCGTCAACACGGCCTCGGTCGCTGCCTACGACGGGCAAGTAGGGCAGACCGCCTATGCCGCGTCCAAGGCAGGCATCGTAGGACTCGCTCTGCCGGCTGCTCGAGATCTGTCTTCGATTGCTGTTCGGGTCAACACCATTGCCCCAGGCATCATGGATACCCCCATGCTCGCCGGCCTGCCAGAACCCGCCCGCGAGTCTCTCAGCCAGCAGGTGCTCTACCCCAAGCGTCTCGGAAAGCCTGAGGAATACGCAGATACCGCTCACTTCCTACTCACCCAAAGCTACATGAACGCCGAATCCATTCGACTTGACGGCGGCATTCGCATGGCGCCGAAGTAATCCTTGATCGGCCTGTTCGACTCGGGGCTTGGTGGCCTTTCGATTCTCGCTGCCGTCCGCGAATTACTGCCGACTGCCGACCTCACCTATGTCGGGGATCAGAAGCACGCACCCATCGGGGACCGGCCAGCAGCCCAGGTGCGCCAGTTCTCCGTTGATCTCACCGACTTTCTGATCTCACAGGGAGCTTCGCTTGTGACCGTGGCCTGCAACACAGCATCAGCTGCAGCGTTGCACCACCTCCGCGAGATTCGCTCGGCGACCAAGTTCGTGGGCCTTGAGCCAGCGGTCAAGCCTGCAGCTGCCGTGAGCAAGACAGGGACAATCGCCGTCCTCGGAACTACAGCCACCATCGACGGACCATTGCTCGACGATGTGATCCACCGATATGCTGACGACACCACCGTGATCTCAATCGCTCTACCCGGGCTTGCTGATCTAGTTGAAGCGGGACTGGCTGACTCGCCTCAAGTGGACGCCATGCTCGCTCGTGAAGTGGGTCCTGCTTTGCGAGCCGGTGCCGATGCGTTGGTCCTTGGATGCACCCACTACAACTTCGTGGCGGCCGCTGTGGCCCGTTTGGCGGGGCCCAGGGTGCGCATCATCGATCCGGCAGCGGCTGTGGCTCGTCAAGTAAAGCGCCTCTACACACCATCAGGAGACACCGGCAAAATGCGACTCTTCACCACTGGAGACCCGGTCCGCTTCCACCATCAGCTCGTTGAGGTGCTCGGATGGAACGTGCCAACAGAACATCTCGACCTCAGCGGCCCTGGGACGCCATAACGAAGTCGACCACACGGCCAACGTGTTCGTCCGAGAGCTGGGTGCTGAATGATGGCATCCGATTCCGCCCGTGAGTGACGGTGTTCACAAAGAAGTCACGAGGTTGGTCTGCCGAGGGCGCATCAGAGCCCGCCAATCGAGGAGCTGGGTTCCGACCCTGCAACAAAGCTCCATGGCACTGGGCGCAGCTGTGGGTAAACACCTCGGCTCCGGTCGAAGCTTCGGTGAGTGGTTCTCGGCACGAGGCGGTGACAAGAGCAAGGCTGACCAGAACTACCGTGAACACCTTCCATCGCATCGGCAAGACTCTACCGCGCCGGCGGAGCATCGGGATTCGGTTCTTCTCGCTGTAAACTCCGTCGAATGTCTGAACGCTCCTTCATCCGCCGATTCACTATTGGTCTCTTTATGGGTTCGGCCGATCTTGTGCCGGGAGTCTCCGGCGGCACTATCGCCTTTGTTGCCGGAGTGTTCGAGCCGATCATCGAGGCACTCCACTCAGCTGACAGGACCGCTCTTAGGTACCTTCTCAGGCTGCAGTTCGCCAAGCTATACCACCACCTCAACTTGGGCCTGATTCTTTCGCTCTTGCTCGGAATCGCGACTGCGATATTTGTACTCTCGAAGACA
>CAXMPE010000197.1:0-10022 GCA_964195245.1 uncultured Verrucomicrobiales bacterium
TCGAGGTGTGATCAACCTATGAATCGACTCCCAGCCAGCGACAATTGCTGAGAGCAGAATCATGAGCACAACGAAGAGCCCCGCCAAGTCCTCGGCACGTCGATAACCGTAGGTGTAGCGTTTGTTGGCCGCTCGGCGCGACATCCTGAACGCCACAAACAACGGGACCGCGGTCAAGGCATCAGAAAAGTTATGAATCGTGTCCGCCAGAAGCGCCACCGAGCCAGTGACCGCCACGATAACTGCCTGAATGATCGCGGTGATTATCAGCACCCCGAACGAGATCTTGAGTGCTCGGATCCCCTTTTCGCTGCTCTCTAGAGCTTCGTCAACAGAGTCGGCAGGATCATGGGAGTGCATTCCAAAAAAGTCACTTAACCCGTGCCTGATTGAGCTCCAAAGCGAGCTGCCATGGTCATGGTCGTGGGAGTGCTCATGACCATCGTCATGGGCACCATGATCGTGGTCGTGGGAGTCGTGCCGGTCAATGGCAGTTGAGTTCTTGCTCGTGTCAGCATTCGGGTCGTCGGTCATTGTGCTCCACTTGTCATTCCAAAAATTCCTTATTCACCCTACCTGCCGTCCGTCGCACCTGCAACTCATTGCAATAAGGACTCGATACACGAGCGGCCCGCTACAGTTGCGACATGACCCAATTGATTGAGGAGACACTCCACGAGCGGATTCGTGAGGCGGGCTTGCGGCTCACCCTGCCAAGAAGAGCCATCTGCAAGGTGCTCGCTGCCAATGGCGAGAGCTTCTTGACAGCCGCCGAGATCCTCGCGGGGGCCATCGCCGAGGTGGGCCACATCGACTCGTCCACTGCGTATCGTGCTTTGGACGATTTTGCCGAAATCGGCCTTGTCCACCATGTGCATCTCGGTAACCAGCCAGGTAAATGGCATCTAACCCTTGACCACGACCATCAGCATCTGGTCTGTGAGACTTGCGGGAAGCCGACCCAAGTCCCTTCCTCCGACGTAACCGCCTTCTTCGACCTGCTGAAGGACCAATTCGGCTTCACAGTCAATGCCCACCACTTCGCCATTCTGGGGCAGTGTGAAACCTGCTCAGCAGCTGCCACGCACCCCCATCACCCAACTACACCAACCTCCTAGCGGGCCCACAGTTGGCGATCAGTCCACCTTCGTCCGGTCTACCCCGGCGCTGCGGAGAAGTATTCGGACGGGCCACAGAGGTCGTCGAGCACACACTCGTCTGAGTTGTCTGGGTTCTCAGACGGGTCGACCAATAGGTTGCAGTCCGCCATCTCGGCGGCCATTCGGCCCTTGAAGCTGACCTCATCGAGTTGTTGCATCGGTTTGTTGAGGTTGATGGAGCACATGTCACTTTCAGCGTCCGACATCGCGGTCGGGTAGTCGAACGGTGTGAACATGATGTCGACTCGCTCGGGCATCGCACCCCTGTCCTCTTCGGCGATGGCAGCAGACTCCATAGCTTCGAGAGCCCAGCTGAGGTGCTCATCTGTCCAGCCTTCCGTGTTCTGCGTTGACTCATCTGGGACCCACAGCTTGTACTTATCGGGGTACTCCTCGTCCAGCTTCGGCGAGACCGCTTCAACAATGCACGGGTCCCCGCCGCCCCAGTAGGCCGCGCAACCACCCTCCCCCTGCGCAAAACTGAAGGAGGCAGCCTGAATCCCCGGTGCCATCGCCTGCACGCCTACTCCAGCCATCGCTTCGAGCCGCTCCCGGGAAACAACCAGATACTCCAGCAAGCGTTCGATCTCGGCCTTCACTGCAACGTCGGACCCGTCGTCTAGGTACTCCCGCGCCAGTCGAACGAGGCCCGTTCCCGTAAAGTCGCCAAGCTCCGGATGCCGCAGAACGCTTGCCGCCTCGGCTTCTCCAGCGAACAGGCCGAGCGTAGCCACCAGCCCCTCGCCACGGGTCCACTCGCCTGCCCCTTCTTTGACGAGGAGGTTGTCGACATAGCCGGCCTTAACGCCAGGGAATCGCGGCAAGGCGTTCAGCGCCACACCCTTCGCAATCTCCAGCTGGGCAGCACTATCGAGGTCGGGGCGACCAAGATTGATCCGGAAGTGAAGGACACCGAGTGACGTAACCTGGCTCACGCTGAGGCTACCCACACTGCCTCCACCTTCGGCGTCGGCACCACCGAACCAAAGGGCCTCGTCGCCAACGCCGCTTACCGGCTGGCCCGAGACGCCGATCAAAGAGGCGCCCGGTTCAAAGTCGCCTGGATCTCCAGGCTGAATCTCGACGAAGAAATCGCCATCATCGGCCAACCTTTCGTTGCAGGCTTCCCCTCCCTCGAACCTCATCATGCTGGGAAGACCGGTTACCCCAAGCGCATCATCGACCTCCTGGTCAGTGATGAGAGAGTCACAGGTCACCGGAGGCACATCGGGACGCTCCAGCTCAGGCGTTGATAATTTGACCTCGGGCGCTTGCGTCGCGGCCGACGGGTCCTCTCCTCCGGCGCCTCCGCAGGCCGAAATGAGAACCAGCGCAGCAGTCGCCCAAGACACAGATTTCTTCATGAAGTACCTCCCAAGCACCCTACCAGTCCACTTCGATGCCGGCTAGGGCGCGATATAGCGCTTCCTTCCCTGTGAGCGAAGCGGTCGGGGAAGGTGGCTGCGAAGCAGCCGGATGGGGCAGGACGAGCGAACTATCCGACTCGAGACCCCTTGGGTTGGCGAAAGCGGGTTGGCTCGGCGATACCTATCCGCCTCGCAGGGTCTTGACAACGTCCTTCATCAGTAGGACTAGATGCAACCGATCCGTTGGGGATTGCTCCAACTCCGGGAGCAGGTGCAAGTAGAAGGCCCTAGCCTCCTCCGTCTCACAGTGGATCAGCAAGCCACGCATACCTATCTCCTCTGAGAGTTGAACAGACCGGAGTAGAACGTCCTGTAGGAGTCCAGCGCCTAGGCCCCTTCCCTCGTAGCTCTCATCTACCCCCAGCCGCGAGAGCAAGGCGACTGGCTGGGGATAGCGGCCAGCCCCCTTCTTCATTCGCTCTGGCGCATCGCCTATCAAAACGGCGGCCATCGACCACGCGTAATAGGCCACGACTTGGGAAGAATCGACTGGTGTGACCACGAAGACCTTCGCTGTCCCGCCTGCGTGTGCCTGCTTGGCGTTTTCGCGCAGCCACCGCGTCTGTTCAGGAGATCGACTCGAAAAGCCGCCGACCAAGTCCTCCTGATCAATCGGCCGAGGAGGCCTAAATGGGGGTGTCACTCAGCGGAGAATGGAGAAGGCCTACTCACAAGCGCTCGGACGCTCTCAAGATCGCGAGCCGGGCGTCCATTGATCTCCTCCCACGCCTCCAGTGCATCCTCATCGAGCGCGAAAGTCGCCCGGTCAGCCAAGATCCTCCGGGCTGCTTCAGTAAGGTTGCTGACAGCGAACTCGGACAGGGTGGTGGAGCTTGCCGCAACGGCGCTATCGATGAGGCTTCGGTCCTCGGGAGTGGTTCGCACCTCTATCCGGCGGCTTCGAGCATTCTGTGTGTTGGCTGTCATATGACCCTTTCTGTACGGCAATTGTACGGCGGTCACTCAAATGATGTCAACCCCCTTGGGAAAGCCGATAGGGTCGGGCGGCCGAGTGAGCCACCACCTTGAGGTGCCTAGTCCATGCCGCTATGCCGGCTGTCGCAGATTTGACGACTAAGACCCGGTCGTCCACGCATCCTCCGCAGGGCTCAAAACGTACTGCCCGAGGCCATGAACCCACTCACTGTCAGTCCTGCCAAAACGAGAGTGAGCCACCAGGCCACACGATGCCGTGCAGCGAGAACTGCCCCCACCACTGCGGCCGCACTTACGAGCGCTGCCACCGCGAACCACAGGCTGGTCGTGCTGGGCTCGCCCGCCGGTGCCAACGTTACGACCAAGGCAGCCGCGCTCAGAAACGCGACCCCGATCACGACCGTCAATGCGGCCGGCAGACGCTGCGGCAGCCCCCGAACCCCCGCCAACTCGTCGGCGGCGCGATCAGGGAGTGTGTTCACGAAGTGCGCTCCCACCCCCATGAGGGCACCCGCAGTCACCGCCCACCCCGCCGGCGCACGGGGACTCGTGAGCCCGAAGGTCACGATTGCCGGAAGCGCCCCGAAGGCATAGGCGTAGGGCAAGGCGCTCGCCAGGGTGGACTTCAGGCCAAGGTTGTATGTCATGGCTGCTGCCACCGCGCTCAGATGAATTGCGCCCGACGCTAGTCCGGACGCTAACGACAGCGGAACGCTGAAGATCAAAGCGATCGTCGCCGCCCGTAGGACAACGACGGCGCTGATCTCGCCGGCCACGATGGGCTTGTCGATCCTGTTCGCCTGGCGATCTCGAGCGCGATCGAGATAGTCGTTGCTCCATCCCACGGCCAGTTGCCCCGACAGGACAGCCAACGCCAACCACACCGACGAAACCCCCCAGCCGGCCGACAGCGCCAACCCCGTTGCGATAGCCGTCACCGCCAGGGTGGGCGGCAAATGGGACGCCCGAAGAAGGGGTCGAGCCTTCAACGTGGGCTACTACTCCAACGCGCGGTCTTACCGGTCAGGCGGGTAAGCCGAGTCCGAGAGAAAAGGTCCGTAGTACAGCGCATCGTGTCCTCGACACTAGCCCTTGGCGAGGAGCTTCCTTGCCGGGGGTACGGACGGTCCTAACCGGTGGTCCCTTCGCTCATGGTCCCGCCTTCGATCGCGTAGTGAGAACCTCTGCTGGAGTAGGTCGCGGGAAGGTGCATAAACTTGGAGTACGTCCGGATACTCCACGACACGGGCCCACGGAAGTAGTAGTTCTCCGGAGCAGCGATCTTGTCGATATCGGCCTTGAAGATCGCAGCGGTGCCTTTGGTGAGATGGAACTTCAAGACGTCACTGTCTTTGAAGGTCTCCTGAATAATGAGAGCAGGCTCACCGGCAACGCGGTATACCTCGAATCGAAGCAACCCCTCCTCAAGCGAGTGGGCTTCGGTGCCTACCCGCTGCCACCAATACTCCAGTTCGTCGATTTTCGAAATTTCATCGGGGAGGCAGGTCCACTTCGCTGTGACCTGGATGGCGGTTGCAGGGTCAGGCTGACGGTAATCGTCTTTAACAAACCCGAAAGCCCAGTCTCCATACGCGACCGGCACGTTCTTGGCTGCAATCGCGTCTCGCACCGACGCCGGTATGTCGACGCCCCGAACCATGTGGAGCTGCGGCGTAGCAACGGCCGTGAGTGACTTCATGTGCTCGGTCGCCGTAGACGAAAAGTAGTCGACAACGGCCTCGGGACCAGAGAAGACGTGATGGACAAGTACAGCGTCCTCACCTACAGCGTGATTGATCTCTGTGGAGAGCACTCCGGGGTTGGCCTTCGCAGCGGTGTGAATGTCTTCCCACTCGGCCAGCATCTCGTCGGCGTCTTCTGACTTCCTGAAACGCCCGCCGGGCTTTGCTGGAACCCACTTCCCGGTGACACTGATCTCGCTGCCGATTCTCGGGGACTCAGTCAAGAAATCGGGCATCTCTTCCGGGGTGTAGCTCATGTTGCTGTTCTCCTTGTCCTGAGCCCTCGGAAGAGGTCTCTCCGTTCGGTAACTGTTCGGTTACTTGACGATAAGGTAACCGTTCAGTTACTCTGTGTCAAGCGGAACCCTTGGAGTGCCAATGAGCGGAGTCAAACAGTACGACCGAACTGAGCTACTCGACCGTGCCATCGAGCTCTTCCGGGTGCAAGGTTTCGCCGGCACCAGCACTGCGGAGCTAGTTGCCGAACTCGACATCAACCGCAAGAGCATGTACTCCGAGTTCGGGTCCAAGCAAGGGCTCTTCGAAGCATCGCTGGAGCGCTACAACGAAGAACACTTGTCGAACGTGTTGTCACCCATCGAAGCTCCCGATGCAGATCTCGACGCGATCAGGGGAGCTTTCGAAAGCTACGCAGACGCAAGTGAAGGCTGGGTCAGTGGTAAGGGTTGCCTTATGTGCAACACCGCAGTGGAACGAGCGGCACTCGATCCTGGAGCCGCCCAGTACGTCGCGGCCTACCTCGACCGACTCACCAAAGCATTCCTCCACGCACTGAATAACGGACAACAGGCAGGCCACCTCAGCCCGAGCGCCGATCTCGACGAGCTCGCTGCGTTCTTCACCATGTCCCTCATCGGAGTGGTTGCCTGCATCCGGGCAGAAGCACAGCCCGCAGAGGTGCGTGCAGCAGTTCGGGTAGCGACAAGCATCCTCGACGTCCATCATCCAACAGCCCTCCGATAAGGCACTCGACCGCAAGGCGGACACCTACGGTTCGCTTAGAGTGGTCCCCATGGACTGTCTGTCCCTCCAATCCAACTACGGTCGTGCCATGATCAGACCATGTTGAACCACCAGACGCTGGACGCTCGGACGTCGGTAAAAGGACTGCCAAGTCCTCGCCGTGGTCCGCTGGCTCGGTGGCCCCGAGCAGCCGACAGAACGCTCGCCGTAATTGTGCTTGCTATCGAGGTGGCGACAGCCCTCAGCCGAGTGACCACGGACGTAGATGGATTCGGCGGGTTGGCTAGAGCGGTGCCGCTTCTCTCCTACCTCCTTATCGGAGCTGGAAGTGTCGCTCTCCTGTGGCGGCGGAAACTACCCCTCGTAGCTATGACCACGAGCCTTGCCGCCTTACTTATATGGCATGTGGCCGACTTTTCCGGTGGCCCTTTCTTGGCGATCCTCATCTCGATGTACAGCGTGGGCCGGTACACCGAAGAGGACCTCCGGACCGTTGTGGGCGTAGTCGTCGCCATGATCGTGGTTGGGATAGCCGATGTGGTCGATGGCGACCCATCCCCTGCCGCGGTCGGATTGTCCTTGCTCCTCGTCGCTGTGCCATGGTATATAGGGCGACGGATTCGACACCGCGGGCAGTACCTGGCCATCCTCGAGGACCGGGCAGCGTACTTGGAGAAGGAGCGGGCAGCAGAAGCCCTGCGGGCGGTCGTCGAAGAGCGGACTCGCATCGCGCGCGAATTACACGATGTAGTTGCCCATCAGGTGAGCATGATGACCGTTCAGGCTGGCGCTGCGCAGACTGTTGTGGCTGATGACCCACAAAGGGCCATCCGGGCTATGGCAGCAGTCGAGGGGGCTGGCCGAGAAGCGTTGGACGAACTGCGTCACCTCCTTGGCGTTCTACGACCGGAGACAGAACAGGAGAACCTCGCTCCCCTCCCCGGCCTGGCCGACGTTTCCCGCTTGGTCGCCCAGATGGGCGAAGCAGGATTAGAGGTCTCTTTCTCCACCAGTGGTGCAACCGGTGATCTTCAGGCCCGCGTCGACCTGTCGGCGTATCGGATTATCCAAGAGGCCCTCACCAACGTAATCAAACACGCTGGTCCCAGTGCTCGGGCCGAGGTTCATGTGTCGGCCATTGATCAGGTACTCACGATTGAGGTGGCCGACAATGGGTCTGGGTCCGCGTTGCTGCCCGGCTCAGGTCAGGGCCTTGTTGGGATACGGGAACGCGCGGCGCTACTCGGAGGAAGCCTCGAAGCCGGCGTCAAGTCGGGCGGCGGGTTCCAGGTATTGGTTCGGCTCCCCATGGAGAGGGAGCCATCGTGACCATCCGAGTTGTAGTAGTTGACGATCAGAGCCTGGTTCGTGAAGGGTTCTCAATGGTTCTCAACCACGAGGACGATATCGAAGTGGTGGCTGACGCCGGGACCGGCCTGGCGGCCATCGAGGCTGCCAGGACCTACCGGCCGGATGTGATCCTTATGGACATCCGCATGCCGGAGATGGACGGGCTCGAAGCAACAGGTCTCATACTGACCGAGGCTAACTGGCCGGTGAAGGTCCTTATCCTCACCACTTTCGCCCCAGATGAGTACGTTTACGAGGCACTGCGCGCAGGCGCCAGCGGCTTCGTACTGAAAGACACCCCCCGGTCGGAGCTGATCGCCGCGGTTCGCATCGTGGCCGACGGTGGGGCTCTGCTCGCCCCCTCCATCACGAAGCGTCTCATCGGACGTTTCGCTCACCGTCTCGGGGCCGATACCGCAGCCTCGACTCGACTAGAGCGCCTAACCACCCGAGAACGTGAAGTCCTCGTGGCGATTGCTAGTGGCTCCAACAACTCCGAGATCGCCGAGCAGTTGTTCATCGGTGCGGCGACCGTGAAGTCCCACGTGTCGAGTATCTTCACCAAGCTGGGCCTGAGGGACCGGGCGCAGGCCGTCGTCTTTGCCTACGAGAGCGGTCTCGTGGAACGCGGCGAACACGACATTGGTTACTGAACCTCAAGAGTTCTGACCAACAGACGCCCCCGTCTGGCCATCCCAAGGTTTCGCACCCCTTCGGTGAGCGGTTGACCAAGTAGTTCGGTACTGCCCTTGACAGGACCCCTACCTCTGCGGATCCCTAGAGCGCCCAGCCTCTAGTGATGGCTGCCCACGCGACCCGATGTCGAGGTCGTTCGACCTCCCTGAATATCACCAGAGACGCCCCAATGCCGAGCGTTGCCATATCCACCCAGAGGTGGAGTACAGAACCATCCCACCGGGGGGCGACACGTCGGCCTCGATTTCATACGATGACAAAGTCACCAAAAAGGAGAGCCAAAGTGACCAACAGTTCAAGCTTTCGAACCACTAATCCCAGGAGGGACCTTATGTCTACAACCACGAAAACGAAAGACCAAGCGCAGGGCGGGATGAGCTTCCGAACCCTTCGCCCGTTTCTCGCTCTTACCTTTGGAGCTACATGGGGGATAGCGACGCTGCTGATCTTCTTCACTGACCAGATCGTCTCGATCTTTGGCGAAATTGGCCTCGCCAACCCGGTCTTCATTCTGGCTGTGTATGCGCCTGGCTTTGCCGGCGTCTTCCTCGTTTGGCGCCACTATGGCTCCGCGGGGCTCAGCAGTTACCTACGCCGGCTCACAATGTGGCGAATGTCCGCTGCTTGGTGGGGGTTCTTGCTAGTTGGTATTCCGATCATCGTCTATGCAGGCGCCATCATGTCGGGCACGGCATCTGACTCCTTCCCGTTCTCACCCTGGTACGGGGTGCTGCCTGCGCTGCTGTTGGCGCTACTCACCGGGCCCCTAGAGGAGTTCGGATGGCGGGGCGTGGCGCTGCCACTCCTACAACGCCGATTCGCTCCACTGTGGTCTAGCTTGATACTGGGAGGCATCTGGGGACTCTGGCACGTGCCTGCGTTCCTCTTGAGCGGAACTCCCCAGAGCTCGTGGTCATTCGCCCCGTATGTCATCGGGATCTTGGCGGTCTCAGTCATCATGACAGCCCTATTCAATGCGACACGTGGCAGTATTCTCATCTCAGCCCTACTCCACTTTCAGGTGATGAACCCAATGTTTCCCGATGCGCAGCCATGGGACACCCTCACCTACGTCGCCGCCGCCGTGATCATCGTGATCCTCAATCGAAAGAATATGTTGAGTCGAGACAATGCAGTAGTCGAGATCCTGATGCCCGGTGACGAAGACGTCCGCAGCCTCAATGCCTAGGAGCGGCAAGTGGCCTGACACACGGGAACGCTCCTAGGAGCCTCCGGTAGCTGGAGAGCCATTCTGACACCGCCCTCAGGGGAGGAAGTCAGGGTGGCTCTCCAGCTAGCCTGGGCTTCGCCCCAAAAGAACACCCAGAGTCCAGATGGAGTTGGTGGTGACAGCAAGGCCGAGCAGCAAGCCCGGGTCCCTACCTCATATCACCCCCAAATACCGGCCCCACCAACCGCCGCGGACTACTTCGCCGGCCACGACGCCCCCCTCGAAGCCGCGATAACTACCCCACTATGCGGCTCCGACACCTGATCGTCGGACCAATCGAGAAGGCTCCACTCCGAATACCGGACAATCTTGTCCGGTTAGACTATGGGGTATGAGTAAGACGAGGCAACCTAACCGCGGGCCCGCAGCAGCCGAATCAAATCGGATGGCCCTACTGAAGGCAGCCGAGGCGGTATTTGACGAACAAGGTCTCGAGGAACCGCTCAGCGAAATCGCCAAGGAAGCCGGTGTAGGACAGGGAAGCCTCTACCGCCAC
>CAXMPE010000198.1:0-3961 GCA_964195245.1 uncultured Verrucomicrobiales bacterium
CCTCTCTGGTCATCTCCTCGACGACACCCATGGACAGGGGGCAATAGATAGCGTCGGCTCCCGCCTTCATGAGCCCGTACGAAGCTCGCTTGGCTTCATCGCCATTCGCGTAGATGCCGTAGACCAGCCCCGCGGTGAGAAAGGTGTTCGGTGCAGCTGCGGCGATGGCTTTGATATCGCTCCGCTCCCAGGTGACGATCATGTCAATGCCGGCTGCTTCACAGGCTGCTGCCTCTTGCTCGTTGTGAACGTACACCTGGGTGAGCTTGCGCTTCCCCTTCGAAGCCAACAGTGCGGCAATGGTCAACTTCTCACTCATGGTCATCCTCCGGCAGGGATTGTACGCCGGAGAGAATGTCGAAGCGCCCAAGAGCACACTTCAGCTACCGGCCTCGGCCACCGCATTACACTGACACCATACGGAGGTGTTGTTCCATGCAGATGGAGGAGTTCAAGGCCAAGGCGCAGGAGGTCGTAACTGACCCCAAGATGTCGTTTCATCAGCGGCGCCACTACATGGCGTATCTGGCTGAATCTTCGCTCGACTATCCCGAGATCTCCGATGAGTGCGCCCACGCTCTCGAAAAGCAGATCATCTGTGATCTTTTCGAAGGCAATGCTCCCTACCGGCCTAGGTACCTTCTACCCGACTACCAGAAAGCCCTCGCTCAAGGCTCGAAGTTCCTCGAGCTTGAACCGCCCACGGACTTTGATGATGCGCTGACGTTCCTACTCATCCTCTACACCCAGGTGCCGTCAATCACTGGCTACCCCGTGTACCTCGGCGACCTGGACTCGCTACTCATGGCGTATGTGGACGACGTGTCTGACGAACATCTTTACAAGTCATTGCGCCGGTTCTGGATCTCCCTTGATCGGATGCTGCCCGATGCGTTTGTGCACACCAACATCGGACCGCATGACAACCGCGTTGCCCGCATGATCTTGCGCCTAGAGCGCGAGCTCTACCAGGTGGTTCCCAACGTCACGCTCAAGGTTGATCCCGAGATTACCCCAGACGACCTCATCGAGGATGGCGTTCGTACAGTGTTCGAGAACGGCAAGCCGCACTTCGTAAACCATCCCCTTATGACCCGCGACCTTGGCGACAAGTACGGAGTCGTGAGTTGCTACAACTCGCTCAAGCGAGGCGGAGGGTCCCACACGCTGGTGCGGATGAACCTGCGCGAGGTTGCCCTCCAACACACTGGCGACATCGACTCTTTCTTTGAGACCACCCTCCCCCATTACGCCGAACTCACCGCTGAGCTCACAGAGGCTCGGATCAGGTTCCTGGTTGAAGAGGCCAAGTTCTACGAGCACGACTTCTTGGCCGTTGAAGGGCTCATCGACATCGACAACTTCTCAGCCATGTACGGGATTTACGGTCTCGCCGAGTGCGTCAACATCCTGCTCGCCAACACCGGCAGTGAGGCAACCTACGGCCATGACCAGACAGCCAACGACCTGTCATACCGGATCACTAAAGCTGTCTCGGAGTTCGTGGAGAGCCGCCCCATGCCCTACACCGAGGGCAACAACGGTCGCTGCTTCCTCCACTCCCAATCTGGGATTGATTCTGATTTGCAGGTCAGCGCCGGAACCAGGATCCCCATCGGCACTGAGCCTTCCATGTTCGAGCACATTGAGGCGGTTGCGCCTCATCACGACTTCTTTGCTGCCGGGGTGTCAGACATCTTCCATGTTGAAGAGACAGCCCGCCGGAATCCCGAAGCAATGGTCGACATCATCCGTGGCGCATTCGCCAAGGGCATGCGCGACTTCACCTTCAACCTCACAACAAACGGGTTTATCCGGATCACGGGGTACCTCGTAAGGAAATCTGACGTGGCTGCCTTTGATGAAGAGGGCGGACGTCATGGCAGCACGCTCTTTGGAGCCGGATCGGTTGAGAACTCCCACGTTGAAGATCGAGCCGTCAAGCGAGTAGGGGTCCGTGAGCGCACGCCAGCTGGGTCATCTCAATAACTACCTCTCGTTCAGCCTGGTAGACGGCCCCGGCAACCGGTTCGTCCTCTTCCTCCAAGGCTGCAACTTCAACTGTGTTGTGTGCCACAACCCGTACACGATCTCGCTGTGCGACGGCTGCGAAGTATGCATTCCCGCCTGCCCAGAGAACGCCCTGTCGGTTGGATCCAACATTCAGCTTGATGTCAACCTCACCACCTGTACCGACTGTGACATTTGTGTGGACGTATGCCCAAGCGACAGCACGCCCCTGAGCAGATACGTCACCGTAGAAGAGATGCTCGACGCCATGCGCCCCACCGCTGCGTTCCTTTCGGGAGTCACCGTCTCGGGAGGAGAAGCCACCCAGCAGCCCCAGTTCGTCTTCGACCTGTTCTCGGCCATCAAAGCCGACCCCGAGTTGAACCGACTCACCACTTTCATCGACAGCAACGGTGCAGCATCCCAAGAAGTCTGGGAGCTTCTAGCTCCCGTGACTGACGGGGTAATGCTCGACCTCAAAGCGCTGGACCCTCAGACTCACCTAGAGATGACCGGGAGTCCCAACACCGAAGTGTTGTCCTCAATCAGGTATCTCAGCCAGATCGACAAGCTCTACGAAGTGCGGCTGCTCGTGGTCCCGGGAGCCAACGATTCGCCGGACGCTCTGGCCGAGACCGCTGAATGGCTGCACAGCGTTGATCCCAAGGTCCCACTGAAGATCATCGGCTTCCGCAAACACGGCACTCGCCCAGAAGCAGACGTTTTCGAAGAGCCCACTACCAGCCACATGGCTGGGATTGGCACCCGGTTCGAAGATACCGGCTTCAAAGACGTACTGGTCATCTAGCGCCAGAGCGAAGGCGGAGCTCCGCCGCCGGCTCACGGAGCGCGAAAAAGGGCCCGCCCCCGGAGGAGCGGGCCCTGATCCTAGAGTTACTCCTTGATGGTTGCTACCTCGCGGATTCCCAAGCCCAACATGATGAACATCACTCCGCATAGAGCAGCCATCGCAGCCACACCAAAGGCGACGACTGATGTGAAGAGCGACGCTCTGAGGAACGATGCCGACTGGGCCACGCCTCGTAGTGGGTCTTCCCTGTCAAGTTCTGCGTAGGTCAGCCCACCGGTCGCATTCAGGGCGTGCTCATCGATGATTTCCGCTTCGCAATATGCGCTAAACGGTCCGTTGACGTCGTTTCCTGCGAGACAACTTGCGTCATCTGCCACGGTGATGTTCTGCTCAGCAAGCGTGCTGCTGACAACTGAATAGGTAACGATCCCGCCGAGAACGAGAATTACTCCGGCGATTATTGCCATGAGTCCTGCGGTTTGTCTAGACATTGCTTCTCCCTATGTGTTGTGCCGAGCGATTCTAGGGTTTTGTGCAGGGCTACCTACCGCTCCGTGAGTAGGGCGGTAGGTCTGTGGCCACCCCTGCGAAAGGTAGGAGCAACTGTCAGAGCTAGGACACCCGCTCGTCGAGTACCGTGACCGCAAACCTAGAAAGGCGACGAGTGAAAGAGCCGAGTCCACCCGAGACCGCTGAGAGCCAAGTGGCCGAGGTCGAACGCGCCTTCGCCAAGACCATGGCTGACCGTGACTTCGCCGCATTCGAATCATTCCTGTCAGACGAAGCTGTGTTCATATCGGAAGGGTCAATAAGCCGCGGCAAGGAGGTCGTCGCCGCCGAATGGAAGGCCTTCTTCGAAGGGGACGAGGCACCATTCTCGTGGGCACCCGAAACGGTCGCAGTGCTCGAGTCAGGGGACCTCGCAATCAGCACCGGACCAGTGTGGAGCAACGACGGCCGCCGGGCGGCCACCTATTCGTCGATATGGAGGCAGGACTCGCCCGGCGTATGGCGAATAGTGTTCGACAAGGGCGAGAGGTACTGCGAGTAGTGAGCCTTCCGGACCCAGGGGAGTTACCGCGCTTCCTTACCCGTTTACGGGGAAGGTGGCTGCGAAGCAGACGGATGGGGCAGCCCGAG
>CAXMPE010000199.1:0-7494 GCA_964195245.1 uncultured Verrucomicrobiales bacterium
CTCAACGCCCACGAGACGGTGAGCACGCTGGCAACCCAATTTCGAGAGGCGGCGCGCCTAGCTGGCATCCTATAGGTCAGCGCTCGCGCCTACGTGTCAAGAGCGAACCAGAGCCAGAGCCAGAGCCAGAACTCTCAGCCCGCTCAGCAGGCTTTGCAGACGGGTGCTCCCTCAGTCGGCGCCGCCGACAGCTAGAGGATCCCAGCCAACCGCGCGGCCTCCCCGAACTGTGTTGCCAGCGTGCTCACCGTCTCGTGGGCGTTGAGCCCTGACGGGTTACCTAGGAGGAAGACCTTCGCGGTACCGATTAGCTCGGGCTGCACACCCTTCTTCGCCTTCGGTCTGCCAAACGCGGTCCTATAAGCCCCCAGACCGGCAACGGCTACAACACGTGGCTTGCGCTCAACCACCAAGGCCTTGAGTCGCTCTCCCCCAGCTCGCATCTCGTCGGCGGAAAGCTCATCGGCTCTCGCAGTGGCTCGGGCAACCATGTTGGAGATTCCCATCCCCTGTCTAACGAACATAGCCCGATCCTCAGCGGTCATCCCCGCCGCCCGGTCAATCTCCCATTCCAAAAGCCCAGCCTCAAGTAGAGCGGGATAGAACTTGTTTCCCGGGTACGAGAAGTGCGTCTGGGTGGCAGCAGTCCACAGCCCAGGGTTAATGCCGACGATCAGAAGCCGCAGGTCTGGGCCAAGTAGGTCCGGGACTTCCTCGCCGTAGTGAGAGAGCAGTTCTTCGCGACTGAACCTCGGCGTCATCGCGCTCTGCCGGACAGAATCTCTGGAATTACCACTCCCGCGGGCCCAATGATCTCTACATCAGCGATGTGACTGGCGTCAGATTCGTTCATGTTCACCACGATGATCTTGGCGCCTCCCTGTTGAGCCTCTTCAATGAGGCCTGCTGCCGGATACACCTGCGCCGACGTACCAACCACCAACATTACGTCGGCGACCTGCGTCATCATCTGGGCCTTGTTCCATTCCCCCATAGGTAGTTGCTCGCCGAACAACACAACTGAAGGACGCAACATGGCGCCGCAATCGGGGCAGTCGCGCATCCCTGGCTTATCGCCCGGAGGTATCAACTCAGTAAACCCGCAGTAATGGTGGCAGCGGTCCACGTCAATGGTGCCGTGCAAATGGGCGACTTGTTCAGCGCCGGCACGTTCCAACAGCATGTCGATGTTCTGAGTGATATGACCCATGTCTCTGGCGTTGGCCAGCGCACTGTGCGCTGGGTTGGGCTCCTGGAGTCCAATGAAGGCTCTCCGATCGTCGTACCAGGCCAAGACCCGTGCGGGATTCTCCAGCAGCGCCTTTGAGCTCGCCATCTCCATGGGGTCGATGTCATCCCACAAGCCGCCGGGATCTCGGAACGTGGCTATACCGGACTCCTGCGACAAGCCAGCACCGGAGAAACTCACAACGAAACGCGCCTCGCTGAGCAGTTCAGTTGCGCGTGCTACCGACATTGCACAACTCTAGGCATGAGCCAAACGGTTACTTCTTGGCAGCCTCGTAGAAAGGATTCTCTCCGCTGGCGTGATCAGTAGCGTCCTTGATGGCAGTGACCTCGGGAACTCGTTCCATGAGGATTCTTTCGATCCCCTGCTGAAGAGTGACTGATGCCATGCCACAACCTTGGCACCCTCCCATGAGCTCAAGATAAACGACGTTGTCATCGTCGATGGATACGAGCCGAGTTGCCCCACCGTGCGATGCGATGGATGGGTTGATCTCTTCCTCAATAACTTGGGTCACGCGATCAACAAGGGGGCCCTCAAGCGTCCCCTTAGCGGTTGTTGCTCCACTCCCAGCCAGCGGCGACGGGGAGTTGGGATTCTCAATAGAAAGGCCGCGCTCGCCGATCTTGATGAGCGCTCCTTCTAATCGATCGCGATCACGCTCTTTGAGGATCACCGACAAGTCTCCGTGCTTCTCAATGAAGGAACCTTCGTCGGCGTCGGCCACTGGCATGAAACTGAGTTCGTAGACGAACTGAAGCCCCGTGATGCCGGTGATTTCCAACAGAAGGCCGAATTCACTGTCACCAGGCTCGTTGTCGCGAATGTCAACGATGACCTCGTGGGCGTCGGGATCGACGGAAAGAACGTTGGAACTCATGGCTACCTCTATGAGAAGAATTCAATCATACCGCTCTGCGGAAGTTTTCCGGTACGGGACCTTGTCATGTCTCCCCGTACGGCAACTAACGTATCGCCATGACTTCCCCTGTCGGTGACAACCCCAAGCCACGCGTGGCTCTCGTCGTAGCGTCGGGCTCATACAGGGTTTCTGCGTTCCTGGCCGCAGCGGACAAGAGCGGAGTCGACCTCGCCATTGCGACTGACGCAGAGTTGCCTCTAATCGAGAGCATCACGATAGACCTCGGTGAGGTTCGATCATCGGCAGCAGCCATCGCCGAGGCAGGTCCGTTCAACGCCGTTATCGCACCCGATGACGCCGGAGTAGCTATCGCAGCTGAAGCAGCCTCGCTGCTCGGGCTGTCACAAAACCCTCCACTCTCCATCGCTCTTACTCGCAACAAAGCCATGATGCGTGATGCTCTGACTGGCGTCGTAGCCCAACCGCGGACATGGGTGGTCGAACGCGGCGCTGACGTCGGTGCGATCATCGCCGACTTTGGAGCACCTTGCGTAATCAAACCGGTATCTCGCTCTGGGAGCCAAGGGGTGATTCGGATCAATGACTCAAAGGACGCAGAAGCCATCGTCAGACGAGTTCGGCGCATTCTCGCGGTAACCGGCGGCAATCCGAATGAGGCGCTCTTGCTTGAGGAGTACATAGACGGACAAGAAGTCGCGGTTGAGGGCGTGATGGAGAACGCTGGCTTCCGTTTGCTCGCTATATTCGACAAACCTGACCCTCTCGAAGGGCCCTACTTCGAGGAGACGCTGTACGTCACTCCGTCTAGGCACCACCCTGAAGTCCTCGCCGAACTCGAACGAGCAACCTCGGTGATCTGTGCGACCCTAGGTTTGGTATCTGGCCCAGTCCATGCCGAGTTCCGAATTGTCAGCGGACGGGTAGTGGTTCTCGAGGTTGCTGCACGTTCGATCGGCGGCCAGTGCGGCCGGGCTCTGTCCTTCTCGGGAGTCTCTCTCGAAGAGCTGCTCATCATGAACAGCGTGGGCCGGCCCCTCCCGCTCGCCTCACCCAGCTCTGCCTCAGGCATCCTCATGCTCCCGATCCCCGCATCTGGCCGGCTGATTGCTGCCAGAGGTGTAGAAGAGGCGTCGGACGTCCCAGGGGTCACCGCAGTCGAAATATCTATCGCTCCGGGAAGTCGCGTCGTGTCGCTTCCTGAGGGAAACAGGTACCTCGGCTTCGTGTTTGGGAACGGGCGTAATCCTGAAGAGGTAGAGACTTCGCTTCGAGCGGCCGGTGACCTAATTGCTTTCGAGATCCAACCCGACACAAATTCGGGTTGACCCAACGGTATCGCCACGTACACTCCGCCCTCATGAAGGACGCGACCGAGAACTGGCATCCCAAAACAAACCTTGTTCGAGGCGGACTGACGCGGTCGCCATTCGGTGAGACGAGCGAAGCACTATTCCTGAGTTCGGGCTTTGCCTACGAGACAGCCGAGTCCGCCCGGGATCGCTTTCTGGGTAAGGAAGAGGGGTACATCTACAGCCGGTATGACAACCCCACGGTCGCCATGTTTCAAGAGCGGATGAGAGTTCTGGAGGGCGCGGAAGTCGCGGTAGCCACGGCGAGTGGCATGAGCGCGGTGATGGCAACGCTCGCCTCCTCCCTCAAAGCAGGCGACCATATCGTCGCTGCGAAGGCTCTCTTCAGCTCCTGCAATCACATCATCACCCAGATCCTCCCAGGCTGGGGGGTTGAGTACACCCTCGTGGATGGGCCGAACCTAGAGGAGTGGGCCGCAGCGATGCGACCCAACACAAAGATCGCTTTCTTTGAGTCTCCGGCGAACCCAACTCTCGAACTCGTGGACATCGCTGGCGTTGCAGCAATCGCCCACGACCACGAAGCAAGGCTTATCGTCGACAACGTATTCGCGACTCCAATGCTGCAGCGACCGCTTTCACTCGGAGCCGACGTCGTCGTCTACTCAGCTACCAAACACATTGATGGCCAGGGACGTGTCCTCGGCGGCGTCGTGCTCTGTGACCAAGAGTTCTACGATCTTCACCTCCAGACGTATTTGAGACACACCGGTCCCACCATGTCTGCCTTTAACGCTTGGCTGCTGCTGAAAGGACTGGAAACCCTTGGTCTTCGCGTCGAGCAGCAGTGCTCAAATGCCGCTGCAATAGCTGACTTCCTAGCCGAGCAGCCTCAGGTCAGTCGCGTGCTTTACCCGGGTCGGGAGGATTTCCCTCAGCACGCCTTGGCCCAACGCCAGATGGACCGAGGCAGCACCCTCATCTGCTTCTTTGTCGAAGGGGGTCAGCCGGCGGCCTTCGCTCTCCTCAACGCGCTTCGCCTGATCGACATTTCGAACAACCTCGGTGACACCAAAAGCCTCATCACGCATCCCACAACCACCACTCACTCGCGGCTGACCCAAGAAGAACGAGAGGAAATCGGGATCACCGACGGATGCCTACGACTATCGGTGGGCATCGAGGACCATCGCGACCTCATCGCCGACCTCACTCAGGCATTGGCGGCTATCTGAACCCCAACCGATGCGGCGGTGCTAATTTCGGGGCCATGAACCCACTTACCGCTGAAATCCTTTGGTCCCTCGATCGGGTAGGACCGCCAACAGTCGCAGGCTCGGTCATCGTCATTCCAGTCACCAATTACGACGTCGGCGAGAACGAGGGTACGACGGTGTTGCACCGAGTGGACCAAGACGGTCTGACTCCCCTCACCTCATCTACGGTCTCGTCTACGAGTCCCTCCCTAAGCCCCGACGGATCCCAGCTAGCGTTCCTCCGAAAGGTCGACGACAACCTGCAGTTGCATGTCCTGTCGATGGGCGGTGGCGAGTCACGCGTCCTTACTGACCTCCCTATGGGCGCTGGAACCGCCAAGTGGCTACCTGATGGTTCAGGTCTTCTCTTAATCGCCCAACTCCTGAAGGACGCACCTACGGTCAGTGGAACCGGCGAACTACTCAAGGAGCGGTCAGAAGACAAGGTCTCGGCACGGGTCACCGAGGAGCGAACATATCGCTTTTGGGACACTTGGATGACTGATGGCGCCAGCCATCACATCTTCCACCTCGATCTCGAGTCGGAAGGACTCACCAACCTCACTCCCGCCTCCAACTACCTAGTGGCATTCCCGTCGACCGGCGGAGACCCGGCAAGCTTCTTCGATTCGGACGGCGAGACCGTGTACTTCAGCGCCATCGACAAAGACGAGACCAGTGAGCCGATCCCAGCTCGGCGAATTTATTCTGTCGCGGTGGCCGGCGGACCTATTTCCGAATTGATAAGAAACGACCTTGGTAACGATTCTGCACCCAGACTTTCACCCGATGGCGGCTCGCTCTACTTCTTCCGTACCCATGAACGGGACTCCTACGCGACTCCCGCGGACGTCACTTCGGTCAACCTCCAGACCAACGAGGTCTCAACGCTGACGAGCGATTGGGAGCTGACCCCAAACGAGATGGCCGTCGACCCGAGAACCGGCGATGTTTTTGTTACGGCAGAACAGAGGGGGCGCGTTCTCCTATTCAGGGTTGCCTCCGGAAGAGACCCAGAACGCGTCGCCATGGCCCACACGCTCTCCAGCCCAGCACCCGACGGACTCGGCGGGGTCGTAATGCTCCAACAGTCGCTTAACTCGCCGCCGGAGGTGGTTCGGGTCGATGATGCTGGGAACATCGAACCCATGACCGCTGTGAACGACGAGCTTCTGAAGACGGTCGACTTTGGGGAAGTCGAGGAGACATACATCACCGGTGCTCGGGGTGACCGAGTGCAGATGTACGTCGTGCATCCTCCCGGACCGAGACAAGAGAAGCGACCGCTGGTCCACATGATCCACGGTGGCCCGCACTCAGCTTTCGGAGATACCTGGCACTTCCGCTGGAACGCCCATGCTTTCGCTGCACCCGGGTACGTCGTCGCTCTCGTCAACTTCCACGGATCTACCGGCTTCGGGCATGAGTTCACCCAATGCATTCAGGGCGCCTGGGGCGAGTTTCCCACCATTGACATCGAGGCCGCCACGGACAGCCTCATCGCAGACAGCGTCGTCGACCCCGAAAGGATGGCCATCACAGGTGGCTCCTACGGTGGCTACATGGTGTCTTGGCTCGGAGGTCAGACCGATAGGTACCGAGCAATCGTTGCTCACGCAGCGGTCACCAATCAGGCATCCATGATCGCCACCGATATCACGTTTGGCTTGGCACGCGCTCGAGGAGCTGAGATCTGGGAAAATCCTGACGCCGTCAACAGGTGGAGTCCGTCCTATCACTACGCCAACTACGTAACCCCCACTCTCGTCATCCACGGGGAAAAGGATTACCGAGTTCCTATCAATCAAGGTCTTGAGCTCTACGGGGTGCTGAAATCGAAGGGCGTCGATGCGCGGCTGGTGTACTTCCCTGATGAGAATCACTGGATCCTGAAACCGCAAAACTCCCTCTACTGGTATGAAGAAGTCTTGGGCTGGTTAAACCGATACTTGGAGGAATAGGGATGGTCTTACGCGCGCTCTGCACGTAAGTCGATTTTGTCATTTACATGATGCACCAAAACGTGGTTGTGGTTGTCGGAGGCGAGCCGATCCCCCCTTCTGTCCTAAATCGGATCCCTGACACAAGGGTCGTCATCGCCGCCGATTCAGGCTACGACCACGCTGTAGCGCTAGGCCTAGAAGTCGATCTGCTGGTAGGCGACATGGACAGCATCGAGTCGCAGGTTCCCAGGTCTGTGGGCGTGGTGACCTATCCCGAAAATAAGGATGAAACTGACTTCGCCTTGGCGCTCCACACGGCCACCCAGCTCTCCCCCACCTCCCTGACAATCATCGGAGGATTCGGCGGCCGTCTAGATCACCTCCTCACCAATGCCGCAGTCCTGGGAGAGTTCGCCGAGTGGGATCCGCGCTGGTTCAACGAGGACACCGAGTGCTTCATCCTGACCTACACAGCCCTTGTGGAAGCACCCGTTGGATCTCGTCTCTCACTCGCCCCGCTCTGGGGACCAGCCAGCGGCCTCACTACGACTGGCCTCAAATGGAACGTGAAAGACGTTGGCGTGACCCCCGGCACCAGCCGCTTCGTCTCCAACGAAATCGCCGATACCCCCGCCACCCTCAGCCTCACGACAGGCAAGCTCCTAGTAATCCTCAGCTAGAACCCAAACGAGAACTAGAACTAGAACTAGAACTAGAACTAAGACCACACCAGCCCGGTGGGTAGCGTGGGTCACCAGCTTGGAGGGGTCTCGGTTTGGTCTAGGTCAAGGTTCAGGTCGGGCTTCGGGGGTTGGCACTAGCACTCGCTTTGGACCATCAGACGGGTGCCCCC
>CAXMPE010000200.1:0-15387 GCA_964195245.1 uncultured Verrucomicrobiales bacterium
AGTCCAAGTCAATAATGGATTGACCGTCGCGTCGACCTCCATGGTCGCGGTCTCGGCCGGGGTAGCGTTCGCTCTCGCCGGCGGTACTGCCAGCTTTGCTCTTCCCCTGCTCATGGCGATAGGACCATTGCAGCGTTTGGATGTGACGGAGCGGCGAGTAACGAATGTCTTTTGGAATCTGGGTCAGTTGGTCGTCACTGGTTCGGCAGTTGGTTGGCTCTTGGACTACTTGCTTGCTGCCGGAGGGACCGCCGGCCGTGTTGTGTTGGTAGCAACGCTCGCGTCTCTGGTATACACGGCGATCAACTTGGGCCTTGTGTACTTGATTGTGCGGTACGTGTTCTCCCAGAGCCTTCCCAACATTTGGTCGGGTATGGCCACGCTGGTTCCTTCTGTCCTGATGATGGGTCTATTCGGTGGCGTGCTCGGGTTCTCCTTTACCGCCGTCGAAGGCATTGGCTTCCTGCTCCCGCTGGTGATGATCCTGTTCCTTGTTGGACACCAGGCGGTGTCCTCGTACGCGGAGCTATGGGGTGCCTATCGGGCAACCCTTGCTGGGTTTGTCAAGACGCTCGAAGCCAAGGATCTGTACACGCGTGGACATACTGAACGCGTTGCTTACTTCGCCACCCTCATCGGCGAAGAGCTTGGTGTCCGAGGCAATCGCCTGGAGCAATTGCAGTGGGCGGCTCTTATCCATGACCTCGGCAAGCTGGTGATTCCCAGCGAGCTCATTAAGAAGAAGGGTCGCCTAACACCCGACGAATACCTGATCATGAAGAAGCACGCTCACATGGTTGAAGATATTCTCGGCGAGGTCGACTACCTGCAGCCAATGGTCACCATCGCTTCGGCACATCACTCTCGCTATGACGGCGGTGGCTATGGCGGCACAGGTCACAAAGAAGGCGAAGCACCCTCCCCAGAAGCCTCGATCCTGGCCATCGCTGATGCTTTTGACGCTATGACTTCGACTCGCTCCTACCGTGTTGCGCTGTCCCAACGCTTCGCCTTTGAAGAGATGCGCCGCAACGCGGGAACACAGTTCTGGCCTGACGGCGTTGAGGCGCTCGACAGGGCGCTGAGTCGACTCGGTGAGCAGTATGGGTCTGCAGATGTCCACGACGAAGAAACGGCGCGCCGCCTTGCCGAAACCGACGTCGTGAAGTCGAGGAGGAGGCTGCCGAATGAGATTGCTTAGGCTGCTGCCAGTCCTTGTGGCTGCACTGATTGCGATGACCATGTTCAAGGGATTTACCGCCACCGCAGCGGTCGGCCTTGGGGTGTTCGCGCTCGCCTTCGCGTTCTCGCCGATGTTTGAAGTCAACGCATCGAGCGGCCATCGTTTCAACCTAACCTTTCTTGTGGGAGCGGCCGTCCCATTCTTCTTCTCGGGCTGGGAGGCTGCGCTTGGTGCCCTTGCAGTCGGCTATATCGCCGTGAGTGCAGCACGCCTGACGCCCCTCATCACCAACGCCGATCTGTCTGGAGATCTGAGACGCTTCCTCGGCGCAGCTCTGTACGGAGCGGTACTTGGATCGACAGGCTTCTTTGAGATCTATAACGGGGACGGTCCGCTGGCGATTGCGATTTTCTCTGCTGCAGGGTTCCTTTGGATGGTCTTCGACGCGGTCTGGCGCGGCGCTCAAAGGGACTTCTCGGTTGGGTACGAGCTCCGGTACGGCTACGGAGATATCCCTCTTGTGTTTGCTCTCTTGGCCGCTGGTGCGGTGTTGGGTGTTGTCTGGTTGGCCACCGAAACTTGGTGGGTAGCTTTGGCTGTGGGGGTCATCCCATTCTTTATGACCTTCTCGTCCTTTCGTCTCTTTGACGTTGCTCGCGGCACCTACGAACAGACCATTCTTGCGCTAGCGAAGATCCCGGAAATCTCTGGCCTGTCGTTCTCTGGGCACGCCGAACGGACCGCTGATCTTGCTACGGACATGGGCGTCCGGCTGCACCTGGGGCCCGAGGCTCTGCGAAACCTCCGGTTCGCAGCCCTCATGCATGACATTGGTCGGATCACGCTCAACGAGCCTTCGATTGTTGAACGTGGGTACACCAGTGCGGACCTCACCGGTTGGTCTGCTGAGATCATTGCTGAAGCCGCCTACTTGGAGTCCGCAGCCGATGTGGTCCGTGTGCACCACCGGCCTTATCGCAGTCCAGGTGAGAAGGCCGATGAGGATGTCCCTCTGGCTGCGCGGATTGTTAGGGTTGCGGCTGAATTCGATAGGTTGGCGAACGAAGACCTTCTCAGCCCTCTCGAGGCGTTGGAGGTCCTGCATAGAGGCGCCGCCTACGATTTCGATCCGGTCGTGGTGGCATCCCTGCGATCAGCGCTCGAGGCCTCCCGGAGTCTAGCGAGTCGCTGATCCGCCCTCTGGTCGGCCCTTGTGTCGAAACCAGCTCACCGGTCGACGAAGTTGGTCCTCTAAGAAGACCCCAAGGCCCAGGGCAAGGAGCACATCTCCAAGAGAGATGACAGTTGCCATTCCCAAGATGTTCATGGGGATGACGTCAGCAAGGAAGCCGAGGTGGGTGTTTTGGTCGAAGACCACATGCTTGAAGTCGCTGATGGTCACTGTCTCTAGGGCGAACTTGGTAGCGGCCTGAATTGACTCAGCGAGGACCGGCATACCCTGATTGAGGGCGATGACGCTGAAGTTCATCAAAATACCGATACCGCTGATCCACAATCCGGGCTTGTCACGGTTTATTACCACCACGGCGACTAGCGGAATGTAGGAAAACAAGATGAGGAAGAAGCCGGCTCTTGGGGCCCAAGAAGCGTTGGGAAGAAGGAAGGTTGCACTCTGCATGAGATATCCGAGCGGGAGCAGCAACCACATACGCAAGTGAATCTCGCTTAGGTTTTCGAATCGACCCCCGCGAAGGATCGAGACGAAGATAGAAACGAGGAGAACGGTCACTAGCCAAGGCATTGCACCAACGGTACCAAACTTTCAGGCGTGTGGCCCAGCGGGCGAAAGCTCCCCACTACCCGCGGTCGTGAGATAGCCTGTTACGGATGCGTACCTCGATAAGAAGACTCGGCTGGACCTTTATTTGGGCAGGAATGCTGGTGTTCGCGTTTGTCGCCTACCAGTTATGGGGCACGGGGCTCGTCACTGCTCGTGAGCAATCGCTAGGCGAAGAGCGCGTTGTGGAGTATTTCGAAGAAGCCCGAACAGAAGCTCGGATCGAGTCGGGACAAGAGTTGCCCATTGGCGACAACTATGGCACTTTCGAGATCCCTGTCGATGGCGAGGGGAAGGTGGTTGAGGAGGATCTCCCAGACCTGAACTTTGGTCAAGATTGGCTGCCATCGGAGGCCCCAAGTCGGGGCAAACCGTTAGCGGTGATCACGTTTCCTACCCTTGCGACACGAACTGAGACGGTGAGTCGAAAGATTGGTTTGGCCGACTTGGATGACAAGGTTTCCTATGTCGTCTATCAGGGCGAAGATCTCGGAACCCTGCGCAAGGGCCCGGCCCACTACACCGACTCCCCACTTCCCGGCGAACTTGGCAATGCGGCTATCGCCGGTCACCGAACCACCTACGGCGCGCCCTTTTCTCGGTTGGACCAACTCGAGGAAGGCGACCCAATCATCGTCGAGACCGCAACGGGTATCCATACCTACGTGGTGCGGAGTCCAAGTGTTGCCAGGCCAAACCGAGACTTCGTTTCAGTGCATGAGAGCGGCGGATGGAGTGTCGTGCTCCCTAGCGATGTCTGGGTAGTGGGGGCTAAGGAAGGGGCGTGGCTAACGCTTACTACCTGTCACCCGAAACGTAGCGCGCGACAACGTCTCATTGTGTTCGCAGAACTTGTAGCCACCACTCCATATGACGCCCCTGAGGGAGATGCCTAGCCCATGAAGAACTTCCTGAACAGACTTCCGGGGCCAGCGCCCGTACGAGTGTTGCTCTTTGTCGTCATGGTCGTTGTTGCACTGGTGGCTTTGCTTGTCGCCTTTGAGTACCTAGGACGCTACTTCGACCAAGGCGGCACGCTGGGCTAAGGCAGCCGCGAAACGAGTTGGTCGAGATCGTCACTGTCTAGCTCACCAAAGATTGTGCCAGCCACGGTTCCCTGAGGGCTGATCAACACGGTGGTGGGCAAGCCTCCCACTCTGAAGCGATTGACAATCACGCCCGAGTGATCGATCGCGAGCGGATAGTGCGCGCCAACGGACGCTGCAAAGTCTCGCGCTTCGGACTCTTCGGACTCGGTTGCGATGCCGAGGATAAGTACCTCAGGGTGGTTCTCAGCGTAAGCCTGCAGCACAGGCATCTCCGCTCGGCACGGGATGCACCACGTCGCCCAGAAGTTGACGATCACGGGGCGTCGATCATCGGCGAGGTGTCCAGACAAGGTGAACGTCCCGCCCTCGAAGAGTCGTACGGTGAAGTCATCGACTTCGGCCCCGTCTTCGGAGGTGAGAGGTAGGGTCGCCTCCGCCGCGGGCTCGGCAGCGAGCCTTGCCAACCCCATCGCTAGAAGCACCACCACCACCCCAATCAGAGTGAGGCCACCTGCTCTGGGTCGCCGCATCAATCTCTGAAGTTGATGAACTGCAGCGGGAGTCGATAGTCGAGTGCTCGGAGCATCGCGATTACCGCTTGCAGATCATCGCGTTTCTTACCCTGGACTCGTAATTGATCTCCCTGGATCTGAGCTTTGGCCTTCAGTCCTGCGTCGCGAATCTCCTTGGACAACTCCTTTGCCGCATCCTGGGGGATGCCATTGGCCAGCGTCCAAACCGACTTGAATCGAGATCCGCCGATCGGCTGTGGGTCTCCTTCGCCGAGCGCCTTCAGCGAAATCTCGCGCCGGACCAACTTGCTCTTCAGGACGTCGTTGGCTGCCTCCAATCGTCCTTCGGAGTCGGACTCAACGGTGATGGTGTCTTCTCCGGACTCGACCGATGTGTCGGTCCCTTTGAAATCGTATCGGTTGATCAGCTCTCTTGAGGCTTGGTCTACCGCGTTGCGTACTTCTTGTGCGTTAACTTCTGAAACGATATCGAATGAAGGCATGCGGCAAGCATACCGTCGTTGACGTGGGGTTGACCAAGAAGTCGGAAGCGGAGCTACGCTTGACTCGTGCTTAGCGACGACTACATCCTGCAGATCCTTGATTCTGATCCCGAAGAAACTGATGAATGGCTCCAGTCCATAGAGGGCGTAGTTTCACAAGGTGGCAATAGGCGGGCCCGGTATCTCATGGCTCGTGTGATCAAGCGGGCCCGGGAACTGGGCGTTCCTTTGTCGGTGCAACGCCAAAGCCCTTATATCAACACTATCCCGCCTGAGGAAGAACCAAACTTTCCCGGCGATGAGGACATGGAGCGCCGGATTCGCCGAGCGATTCGGTGGAACGCTGCAGTAATGGTGGTGAAGGCCAACCGCAAGGACGATGGCATTGGCGGTCACCTTTCTTCGTTCGCGTCCTCAGCTGCCTTGTACGACGTTGGGTATAACCACTTCTTCCGGGGGAACAACGGTGACACAGCGGGGGACCACATCTACATGCAGGGCCACGCGGCGCCGGGTATGTACGCCCGCGCCTTTCTTGAGGGTCGGCTGACAGCTGATCAGCTCGACAACTTCAGGACAGAAGTGGGCGGGAACGGTCTATCTTCCTACCCCCATCCCCGACTGATGCCTGATTTCTGGCAGTACCCAACCGTTTCCATGGGGCTGGGCCCGATCAACTCGATTTACCACGCGAGGTTCCTGAAGTACCTCGAGAACAGATCCCTTAGCGACACAAGCGATTCGAGGGTGTGGGCGTTCATCGGAGACGGCGAGACAGACGAACCCGAGTCACTCGGCTCCATCTCGCTCCCCGTTCGAGAGCAGCTTGGCAACCTTACGTGGGTGATCAATTGCAACCTGCAGAGGCTTGATGGACCGGTCCGAGGCAACGGGAAGATCATCCAAGAGTTGGAGGCACAGTTCAGGGGTGCGGGCTGGAACGTCATCAAGGTGGTCTGGGGAGCCAATTGGGATCCCTTGCTTGCCAAAGATGATGAGGGTGTCCTCGTTAAGAGGATGAACGACGCGGTTGACGGCGAGTATCAACGCTTCAAGGCGGAGGACGGAGCGTATGTCCGCGAGTTCTTCTTTGGTCCCGATCCTCGGCTTCGCGAGTTGGTCTCCCATATGACCGACGACGAGATCTGGTCACTGCGTCGAGGTGGCCATGACTACAAGAAGCTGTACGCGGCCTACGAACGTGCCGTGGGCGGAGACAATGGGCTACCGACTGTGATCCTGGCCAAGACGATCAAGGGGTGGGCCCTTGGCCCTGATGTCGAGGGGCGCAACTCCACACACTCCATTAAGAAGCTATCCAACCAACAGTTTGTTGAGTTGCGTGAGCGACTCCATCTTCAAGACATGGTGACTCTCGACGAGCTTGAAGATGGCAAAGAGCCGCCTTACTTGCGGTTCGATCAGGATTCGGCCGAGTATCGGTACATGGTTGAGCGACGCGAGCAGCTCAACGGACCGTTGCCGCATCGCTCAACCGAGGTGCGGGTGCCGCTGGTGCTGCCTTCTAACAAGCCGTTTGATGAGGCGAACGTTGGAAGCAACGGGATTGCAGCTTCCACCACCATGGCCTTCGTTCGGCTGCTGCGTTCGTTGTGTCGTGAAGATGAGTTCGGCGACCGTGTCGTACCCATCGTTCCTGACGAGGCGCGTACCTTCGGGATGGATTCGCTGTTCCGTGAGCTCAAGATCTATGCATCCCAAGGTCAGAAGTATGAACCGGTCGACGCGAAGCTTCTGCTTTCGTACGATGAAAGCGTTGATGGGCAGATCCTTGAAGAAGGCATCACTGAGGCCGGCTCGCTGGCCAGCTGGATCGCTGCTGCGACGAGTTACGCCCACTCGGGTGTACCCATGGTCCCGTTCTTCATCTTCTACTCAATGTTTGGCTTCCAGCGAGTGATGGATCTGATTTGGTCTGCTGCGGACTCCAGGGCCAGAGGGTTCTTGCTTGGCGCAACGGCAGGTCGCACAACGCTTGCGGGGGAGGGACTCCAGCATCAAGACGGTCACAGCATCCTGCTGGCTTCAGCGGTGCCCGTGTGCCAGGTATACGATCCCGCCTTCGCCTACGAGACGGGTGTGATTGTTCGTGACGGCATTGAGCGGATGTACGGGAACGACGAAGACATTTTCTACTACCTCACGCTGTACAACGAGAACTACGTGCAACCACCTAAGCCTGAGGGGGTCGATGCGGGCATTTTGCGAGGAATGTACAAGTGGCAGGACGCTCCAAGCCAGAAGTCCCACACGGCGAAGATCTTGTTCTCTGGTCCGGCACATGCTGCGGCGAGAGAGGCCAGTGACATATTGGCCACCGATTACAACGTTGCTGCTGAATTGTGGTCAGCAACGTCGTACAAGTGCTTGCGGGAGGACGCGCTAGCGGTGGAACGGTGGAATCGGCTCCACCCAGAAGCCGAGCAGCGGTCGCCGTACGTCACCGAAATGTTGAGGGGGACCCCAGGTCCCACGGTGGCGGTCACTGACTACGTGCACCTTGTGGCTGACGGAATCTCCCGATGGGTTCCAGGAAAGTACACGTCGCTTGGGACCGACGGTTTTGGAAGGTCTGACAACCGAGAAGCCTTGCGATCGTTCTTCGAGGTCAATGCAGGGCACGTCGTTGTTGCGGTTCTGAGTGAGTTGGCCGATCAGGGGCGAATGCCTGTTGGTGTTGTCCAGGAAGCAGTTTCTCGGTTCGGCATCGACCCGACGTCCCAGGCTCCCTGGTCCCGCGATATTTAGCAGGCTGAGCTGAGCTAGAGGTAGACCCCAGGGTATTGCTCGCCTTCGGGTGGTTGGACGACCGGCGATCCCGGCTCGAGTTGTGGCCTACTGGTCATCTCTGTGAGCTGGTTGGCGATGATCTGCTGGGTCATTACCGAGGCTTGAATGCCGTGAAACAGGCCTTCAAGCCATCCGATGAGCTGAGCGTGCGTAATACGCAGTTCGGTTTCTGAGGGTGGTTCGTTGCCAGCAAACGGCTTGAAGATCTCCTCAAACTCGTCTTGGAGCTCTTCTGACAAAATGCTTCGAAGCTCCAACAAGCTGCTCTCGTGGATGTCGAGCACTCTTCGACGGCTCTCAAGATCCAGCGGCGCGTGCTTGATCTCGTCAAGAATCGCTCGAGTCATGGACGCGATGCGGATCAGCTTGGTGGGTTCAGAGACCGCCGGCTTGGCCTCTTCACCGACCTCGGCGGGTTCGGCGGGTGTGACCTCATCAGGGCTGATTGCGTCGTCTGTCATTATGAGCTTCCTTCGGTAACAACCGGTGCCGGCACGGTGGGAGGATCGAGCGGACCTCGCTTGAAGAAGGTCTCTCTGTAATACCTTAATTCTTCGATTGACTCCCGGATGTCTGCAAGCGCGCGGTGGTCGCCCGCCTTCTCAGGGGGACTGCCTTTGAAGTCGGGATACCAGCGAGCAGCGACTTCTTTGATGCTGGTCACATCAACAATTCGGTAGTGGAGGTACGCAGCCAGCTCTGGCATGTAGGTGAGGAGGAAGTGGCGATCGGCGTGAACGGAGTTGCCTGCGAGCGGAGGTCTCACACCGTCTTCAAGGTGCTCCTTGAGGAAAGCCAATACCAGCTGCTCAGCCTCAGTCACTGAGAGCGTGGACACCTTGATGGCGCTGAGCAAGCCAGAGGTTGTGTGCATCTCGACGACGACCTCGTCCATCTCGGCGAGTTCTTCTTCGCTGGCTGAAAGTATGAGTTCAGGACCCTCGATCTCCTGTTCAAGGGTTCCATCGGTGAGTATGACCGCGACTTCTACTATCACATGGCGTTCAGGATCAAGGCCGGTCATTTCCAAGTCCACCCACACCAAGGGCTTAGAGAGTTGAGAAGTCATCGACTAACTCTGTGCCATTCGACGCAGAACGGTGTGCAAGATGCCGCCGTTGCGGTAGTAGTCCACTTCAACTGGGGTGTCGAGGCGACATAGCGTGTCGAACGTCACCGTCATGCCATCGGACTTCGTCGCTGTCACTTGGACGGTATCTCTCGCCTGTAGGGCGTCGTCGATCCGGATGTCGAAGATCTCCGTGCCTTGAAAGTTGAGCGTGTCTGCTGACTCACCGTCTAGGTAGGTCAACGGGAGGACTCCCATGCCGATGAGATTGGAACGATGAATGCGTTCGTAGCTCTCAGCGATGACGGCTCGAACGCCCAGCAGGTAGGTGCCTTTCGCTGCCCAGTCACGAGACGAACCCATCCCATAGTCGCTGCCAGCCAGCACAACCAGAGGCGTGTCCAGGGTGGAATAGCTCAAGGAAGCTTGGTAGATGCTCTTGACCGTTCCATCTGTGAAGTCGGTGGTCCAGCCACCCTCTGTCCCCGGCGCCAGTTGATTCTTGAGGCGGATGTTCGCAAACGTTCCGCGGGTCATGACTCGGTCGTTTCCGCGTCGTGAGCCGTAGGAGTTGAAGCTCGACTTCGGGATCGAATGTCCTGTGAGGTATTCACCCGCTGGCGATGCCTCGGCGATGGCTCCCGCAGGGCTGATATGGTCGGTGGTCACCGAATCACCGACCATCACCAGTACCCGAGCCCCGGTGATAGGAGCGATTGGGGAGACTTCAGTCGTGAGATCTGAAAAGAACGGCGGCTCCTGGATGTAGGTGCTGAGATCGTTCCACTCGTAGAGCGCCGAGTCGGACGTTTCGACAGCCTGCCACTCCTCGGATCCCTCAAATACGCTGGCGTATTCGGTGGCGAACTGCTCGGTGGTGACTGAGGTAGAGACAAGGTCATCGATCTCGGCCTGACTAGGCCAAATGTCTCGTAAGAACACATCATTGCCGAGAGTGTCTTGCCCAAGAGGGTCGGTAGTGAGATCAATGTCGACGGTTCCAGCCAGAGCGTAAGCAACCACAAGTGGCGGTGAGGCGAGATAGTTCGCCTTTACGTGGGGGCTGATGCGCCCCTCGAAGTTGCGGTTCCCCGACAGAACAGAGCTTGCAACTAGGTCTGCTTCTTCGATGCCGGCTGCGATCTCGTCTGGCAGAGGGCCCGAGTTACCGATGCATGTAGTGCAGCCGAACCCAACGATGTGGAAGCCGAGGCTCTCCAGATCATCAAGAAGGCCAGCCTTGGTCAGGTAGTCCCGCACCACCTTGGACCCGGGAGCGAGAGAGGTCTTCACCCATGGCTTCCGACTGAGTCCGAGTGCGGCGGCCTTCTTTGCTACCAGCCCTGCGCCGATCATCACATCGGGGTTGGAGGTGTTGGTACATGAAGTTATCGCGGCAATCACAACGTCGCCATCGGCAAGTGAGAACTCTGAGCCTTCGTAGGAGACATCGGCTGTTGGAGCGTCGTCTGAGCGTGAGAATGTGTCGGCGAGGTCCGTGTGCCACTGCTCCTGCATGGCCGAAAGGTCGATTCTGTCTTGGGGTCGTTTGGGGCCGGCCAGCGCGGGCACGACTTCGGAGAGGTCCAGCGTGAGCGTTGAGGTGTAGGTCTTCTGCAGTGAGTCATCTCGCCAGAGTCCTTGCTCCTTGTAGTACCACTCAACCGTCTCGACGAGTTCTGGGGACCGGCCCGTCTGTCGGAGATACTTTGTCGTTTGCTCATCGACCGGGAAGAAGCCCATGGTGGCGCCGTACTCAGGAGCCATGTTCGCGATGGTGGCTCGGTTGGCTTCGGGCATGTCTGCGAGGCCTGAACCGAAGAACTCGACGAACTTGCCGACGACTCCGTGGGCTCGGAGCAGCTCCGTAACCCGGAGGACAGCATCGGTCGCAGTGGCTCCGTTGGAGAGCCTCCCAGTGAACTCGAAACCGACGACCTCGGGAATCAACATATAGATTGGCTGACCCACCATGACCGCTTCAGCCTCAATGCCGCCGACTCCCCAGCCCACGACCCCAAGGCCGTTGATCATGGTGGTGTGTGAGTCAGTGCCTACGAGACTGTCTGGGTAGAGGTGCTCGCCGTTGTCCCAAACGACCTTCGCCAAATACTCCAAGTTGACCTGATGAACGATGCCGGTAGCGGGCGGAACCACCCTGAAGTTGTCGAAGGCGGCCTGCCCCCACTTCAAGAACTCGTACCGCTCGTTGTTGCGCTCGAACTCAAGCCGAGAGTTGATCTTCAGAGCGATATGGGAGTTGAATACGTCCACCTGCACGGAAGGCTCCACCACAAGATCACACGGCACAAGCGGATTCACTTTCTGGGCGTCGCTCGGGTCGCCGGTCATCCGGACGATGGCAGATCGCATCGCAGCAAGGTCAACCACCGCGGGGACGCCGGTGAAGTCCTGCAACACCACGCGGCCTGGCATGAAGGGAATTTCGATTTCGCCCACGTCTGTAGCGTCGTAATTGACGAGGTTTGTGATGTCCTCTGCTGTGAAGATGACTCCGTCTTGGTTCCGAATAACGGATTCGAGCAGTACTTTGATTGAATACGGCACGGAGTCAGTATTTCCGACTGAGTCGAGCCGGAAGATGGTTCTCTCTCCGAGAGGGGTAGAGACTACATCGGACATTGGCGACCTCGATTGCTTGTTTGCGGTCCCCTCAGCTTAGGCGTTCCTCAGGGTCCTGTTGAGGGGGTCATCAGGCCCAAGAAAGGCGATTCTTGTCTGTCACGAAAGGTCGAGGGTTGAGCTTGTTGCGGTTACTTTCGGACGTTCGTCAGCTTGATACTCACAGTGGTGGTGACGCAATTATCGTGCGCAGCGTCAGGCGTTAGCCGTGGATCCGTGCCTGAGCGCATAACCCCGAACAAGCCTCGAACAATTCCCTGATCCAGAGAACAGATGATCGCAGGATTGGATGTGGCGGTGTCACCGAAGGGGCAGTGGTTGGTGAGGATCGTTGTTCCGATTGCCTCAGAGCCAAAGCCGATCGAGCCCATGGCCTTGGCCACCGCCACCATCGCTTCGTCGCGCGAGGCGCTGTCTTCGGGAGTGAAGCGTTCGGCTAGTTCTTTGCCGAACTCTTCGCCCACAGCTGCCGCGATCTCGGCGACGGGATGCTTGGCATCCATCTCACCGATGATCTTGATAAGCAGTTCGGCAAGGAGATTGGGTGTTCGGGTGGGGAACTTCAGGTCTACCTGCTTGTTGGTGGCTCGGTAGCCCCGAGCGGGACGGCCGGCTCCGCTGGATTTGGCCCTGTTAGCGGTTACTGCTTCCAAGAACCCATCCTTCTTCAATCGGTCGAGGTGGTGTCGGGCAACGTTGGGATGAATGTGGAAACGAGCCGCGATCTCAGGAGCTGTGATGGGGCTGTCAGCCTCCCTGATCGCCAGGTAGATGCCGCGGCGTGTTGAGTCGCCGAGTGCAGCGGTGAGGTCACCGATTGATCTGTCTAGATCTTGAAGGTCCACGCGAACACATCTCCTTGATCTCACTATATTCCCTAGTGCTTGCATACCAAGGACACAGGGGACTCACCAGCATGGCAAAGGTCGATATCAAAGCGCTTCTTGACGACGTCGAATACCCACTTCTAGCCAGGACGCTTGGCGAGTTAGGGATCGTCGGGGAAGCTCAGGTTTCGAAGCTCGGTAAAGCCTCAGCAGTGATCAGGGTCCCGTTTGTCGGTCATCCTCTGGATCGGGTTCTCCAGGACGACATCTCCGAGGCGCTCAATGATGTCAAAGGGGTCAAGTCGGTGAACGTTGAGTTCGTCGAGATGGACGAGGCCGAAAAGGTGGCGCTGATGGCTGGGATGATCGGCACGGGTGTCGGCGAGCAGTCCTCGGCAACCCGGGTGATCTCCGTCGCCTCGGGCAAGGGCGGTGTTGGGAAGTCTTCTGTCACAGCAACCTTGGCTGTTGACCTAGCGCGACGTGGTCTCAAGGTTGGTGTGATGGACGCCGACGTATGGGGATTCTCGATTCCTGGAATGCTTAATGCTGGCCCCTCCCCGGTGATCATCGGAGAATCGATTGTGCCGCCTGAAGCCCACGGGGTGAAGGTGATGTCCATGGACTACTTTGTTGGGGATGACAAGGCTGTGATTTGGCGTGGCCCAATGTTGCACAAAGCCATGGAACAGTTCATCCAGGATGTCTTTTGGGACGCTCCTGACTTTTTGCTGGTTGACACCCCTCCGGGAACGGGGGATGTGGCTATTTCGTTGTCGCAGTTCCTGCCTAGAGCCCAGATCTTGCTTGTGACAACTCCTCAGCCAACCGCCCAGAAAGTGGCCCGTCGGGCTGCGCTGATGGCGAAGGAAGTCAAACAAGAAGTGGTGGGCGTAATCGAGAACATGTCATGGTTCACTGGTGATGACGGCGTCAGGTACGAGATCTTTGGTTCTGGCGGCGGGCAAGAGTTGGCCGACGAGTTGGGGGTACCGCTCTTGGGCAAGCTCCCGTTGCTCCCTGCCCTACGGTCTGGTGCTGATCAGGGCCGGCCGATTCATGAGGTTGACGAAGAGGGCGAACTGGCTAAAGCCTTCGACACGTTGGCCGAGTCGGTGGTCGGGCTTCGCCCGCGGGTACGAACTCACCCAGACCTGGTGATCCGCTAGCTAGCTAGGAAACTCACCGGCCTTCGGCAGGAGAGCTGCAACCTCGTGTCCAAGTAGTGGTTCGAGCCACCGGGATATCGCCATCAGCTTGCTCAGGTTGATGCCCGTTTCGATGCCTTCGCGGTGCAGCATGTAGACCAAGTCGTCTGAGGGTATGTTGCCGGTGGCGTTGGGTGCGAACGGGCAGCCGCCAATCCCGCCTACAGACGCGTCGAGGACGTTAACCCCAGACTCGATGGCAGCATATGCGTTGGCGATACCGGTATTGCGGGTGTTGTGGAAGTGTGCGCGAAGGGAAGTATCGGCGTCTTGGGCCCTCAACAGTTCTACGCGACGAGTCACGTCCCAAGGTGTGGCTACGCCTATGGTGTCCGCCGGTCCATATTCGAGCAGCGCCATGGCAGCCATAGGCTCGGCGACTGCCATGAACTGCGCTTCTGAAACCTCGCCCTCAAAGGGGCAGCCGAAGGCAGTTGAGATGACGGCTCCAACGGCGATTCCGAGTTCGCCTGCCTCGTCGACGATGTCGGAGAGCATGGCCAGTAGTTCGGTTGCTGGGGCTCCTTGATTCTTCTGATTGAAAGTGTCTGTCGTAGCGACAGGAAAGTTGACCTGTCTGAGATTGGTGGCCTTGGCTCGTAACCAACCCTTCCAGTTCATGACTAGCCCGATCGGGGTAAATGCTTCGCCCAAGTCGAGGTTGCTCATGACAGCTTCTGCGTCGGCCATCTGGGGAACGAGCTTGGGGTGGGCGAAACTTACTGCCTCCGCTCGACGCACTCCAGCGTCCACGAGCGCCGAGAGCATGGCGAGCTTATGGTCGGTCGACAACACGACCCGTTCGTTCTGGAGGCCGTCACGAGCCCCGACCTCAACGATTTCGATCTGTGGCTTCACGAGGACTCCTCTGCAACTCTCACCCTTGCGCCGGCTATTTGAGCCCTCATGTCCTCAACGGTTGTATATCCAATGGCAATGGCCCGAGCCCAGGTGTCGGTGGCGAACATCAGGGTGGGAAACGCTGTAGCCCCGATCCCTTTGGCCCATTCGTAGTCATCGAGGGTTATCTGCTCAATGTGAGGTGTGCCGAGGAGGATTTCGAAACCTTGAGGGTCGATGTCGAAGGGCTCGACTAGTGATGCCACGACGGTTCGTTTCGTGACATCCTTGCCTTCGGAGAAGAAGGCTCGCTGGACGCGGGACAGAAACTCCACGGCGACATCTGGTCGGAGTTCTCGCATGGCGACCACAGCTAGGGAGGCGACATGGGTGTCATAGAGCCAGTCCTGACGTAGCCCAACCGGATCGAGGGGCTGACCCGAGGTCGCGGCAACCTTTTCCCAATGCGTTGTCCAGCTTGCGACCGCCTCTGGGGTCAACTCAACAGCGTCGGGCCCGCTGCGCAGCCCCCCCATTACCACCCGGACGGGCAGATCAGTTTCGCTTGAGAGTTGATCTACTTTTGGTGCTATCGCCCAGCACCAAGAGCACATTGGGTCGGCGATGTACACAATCTCCTGCATGCTGAAGAGGATAGTGCAACGGTGTCTCCGGCAGAATGGCCCAAGAACGCCACCCAGATTGGCGCGATTGGCGACACGCGACCATAATTATGGCTTCAATTCCTTCCTTCAGGAGTCCTTGTTATGTCATCCGTTGCTTTGCGCGCAGAATCAGGTCGGGAGCTTGGCTCCTCGGCTTCCCGCCGCCTTCGCCGCGAGGGCAAGGTTCCGGCTGTTCTCTACGGCCACGGAACAGACCCTCTTTCACTTGCTGTCGATCATCGTGAGTTCGTTCTCTCCATGCGAGGTGAAGCGGGTCGC
>CAXMPE010000201.1:0-11568 GCA_964195245.1 uncultured Verrucomicrobiales bacterium
GGTTCGAACGGTTCGCTACTCGAGGAAAACGAACAGCAGGCCGACAAGATCGAGATCAGCTCTCCCATTCTCTCCACCTCTGAGCTGAGGAAGATTACGTCGATCGATGATGAGAGGTTCCGGTCGCGGTCGCTGTCGACCGTCTGGCCCGTCGACGATGGGCCAGACGGGATGGCTGCCCGCTTGGCCGTCGTCTCCGATCAGGCTGTTGAAGCGGTCCGCGATGGGATTAGCGTACTTGTGCTTTCCGACGCTGAGGTCGACGCAGAGCACGCTCCCATTCCCATCTTGCTTGCCGTGTCGACTGTGCATCACCGTCTGATCACAGAAGGGCTGAGAATCAAGTGTTCGATGCTGGTGGTCTCGGGCGAGCCGAGGGATGCCCACGACCTGGCCTGCCTCATTGGGTTTGGTGCCTCGGCGGTCAATCCGTACATGGCGATCGAAGAGGTTCGCCAGTTGGCTCAATCAGATGCGGTTGCTGTGGACTCCGTTATTGCCCAAGAAAACTACCGCAGCGCCGCTCGCCACGGGCTCCTGAAGATTATGTCGAAGATGGGCATTTGCACGGTGAAGGCCTATCGCGGCGGAGAGCTGTTTGAGATGATCGGCCTCGACGAGGGCGTGCGAGCTTCGGCTTTCCGATACGCGGAACTTCGCCTTGGGGGGGTAGGACTGGACCACGTTGCTCAACAGACCCTGAGGTTGCACGCTAACTACACAGAGGGAAGCGAGCCAGTTGGTGGCTTCTACAAGTATCGCCGGGGTGGTGAGGAGCATGTGACAAGCCCTGGAGTAGTTCTTCGGCTACAACGAGCCGTCCGTTCAGGTGCGTCAGCTGACTGGTCCGCCTATCTCGAGGCAATAAACGACCGGGCGCCGGTGCAGCTGCGAGACCTGCTCACCTTCGTCCCTCGTGAGGCGATTCCGCTCGATGAAGTCGAGCCGGTGGCAGCGATCACCAGTCGGTTCGTAGGGGCGGCCATGTCGCTGGGTGCGCTCTCCAAAGAGGCTCATGAGGCCTTGGCTGAGGCTATGCATGCAATTGGCGGACTCTCCAATTCGGGCGAAGGCGGCGAGGACCCCGAGCGGTTTGGAACGAAAAAGAACTCCCCGATCAAGCAGGTGGCCTCAGGGAGATTCGGGGTGAACCCAGCCTATCTCGCCTCGGCTGAAGAGCTCCAGATCAAGATGGCCCAGGGGTCGAAGCCTGGTGAGGGCGGACAGCTGCCTGGCCATAAGGTCACAAAGGAGATCGCCGACCTGCGACATACCGTTGCTGGCACCACCCTCATTTCCCCTCCGCCGCACCATGACATCTACTCAATCGAGGATCTGGCGCAGTTGATATTTGACCTTAAGGCGTTCAAGCCGTCGGTCCGCGTTGGGGTCAAGCTCGTATCCGAGCCCGGCGTCGGCACCGTCGCGGTGGGCGTGGCCAAGGCTCAGGCAGACGTCATCACCATCTCGGGAATGGATGGAGGAACTGGAGCTTCGCCGCTGGTGTCGATCAAACACGCAGGGGCACCGTGGGAACTTGGCCTCGCCGAAGCACACCAGGTATTGCTGTCGAACGGGCTGCGCAGTCGGGTCACTCTCGAAACTGATGGGGGGCTGAGAACGGGACGCGACGTGGTGGTCGCCGCCCTACTCGGAGCTGAACGCTTTGGGTTCGGGACTCTGCCTTTGCTGGCGCTTGGCTGCAAGATGGTCCGGCAATGCCATGAGAACACCTGCCCGGTTGGT
The DNA here is from genome assembly GCA_964195245.1 of uncultured Verrucomicrobiales bacterium. Taxonomy (GTDB): domain Bacteria; phylum Actinomycetota; class Acidimicrobiia; order Spongiisociales; family JAENVV01; genus CAXMPE01. The sequence goes on from CAXMPE010000201.1 coordinate 1,747, forward strand.
ATCACGACCCAACGGGAGGATCTACGCGCCAAGTTCACGGGCACTGTTGATCAGGTGGTCGCTCTCTTTACTCTCGTTGCCGAGGAAGTTCGTTCAACGCTGGCAGCCTTAGGTGCCAAGAGTCTCTCGGAAGTCATAGGTCGGGCGGATTTCTTCACGCCGATCGACCCCGACCATCCAGTCTCGGAGAAGCTCGACCGACTTCTCGTGCGCGCGGAGGGCCAACGGCGGCACCCTGGGTATGTGCGGGCGCGCCGTTCGGAGTTGTCCGAGAAGCTGGTGGACGAGTCTCGTGACGCCATTGTGGAAGGCCGGCATCTTGAGCTCTCGTATCCAATTACCAACGAGGATCGATCGATTGGCGCGACCGTATCGGGCGAGATTGCCAGGTTATACGGCAACGAAGGTCTTGCTGAAGGCACCATCAAGTTCCTGTTTGCAGGCACCGCAGGCCAGAGTTTCGGGGCTTGGTTGAGTGCTGGGATGGAGCTTCGCCTAGACGGTGTGGCCAATGACTATGTCGGCAAGGGGATGGGCGGCGGCAGCATCGCGATCGTCCCGTCCGTTCTTGGAAATACAACGCCTCAAGGAGCTGGGAACGCGCTCCTATACGGGGCCACGGGCGGAGCCTTGGCGGTGGCTGGCCGAGTGGGTCAACGGTTCGCGGTCCGTAATTCTGGAGGGCTCGGGATTGTGGAAGGTTGCTCGGACCACGGATGTGAGTACATGACTGGCGGTGGGGTCGTCATCTTGGGTCCGGTTGGACACAACTTCGGGTCGGGGATGACTGGAGGGGTGGCCTTTGTGTTCGATCCAACTGACGTACTCCCCGAGCATCTAGCCGAGGGTGCGCCAAGTCCGAGGCTGTTACAGGCTCCCGACGAGGAGGCACTGCTTGGGTTGCTGGAGTATCACGTCACCCAGACGGGGTCCGCGACTGGAAGGACCATGTTGGGCAAGTGGCCAGAGATCGCAAGGGATTTCAGAGTGCTACGGCCCTAGTGGCCCGTCAAAGCTCGGTCTCGCTCCCTGATTGGCAACTGAATGTTCCTCCTACTGCAAGCCGCGAGAATGGAGTATGATCTATTAACACTGTTTTCATAGTGGAAATAGGAAGGGTGTTCATGTCCACTGTTGATCTAGATTTCGGAGCCTACGACCTCGGTTGGCACGACTCAGAAGAAGGCTACGTCTTCAAGCCCAAGCGCGGCTTGAACGAGGAGATCATTCGGGAAATCTCCGGCATCAAGAATGAACCCCAGTGGATGCTCGATTTCCGTCTCAAGGCCTACCAACGCTTCCTTGCCAAGCCGATGCCTCAATGGGGCGGCGGTGGTCTGCTGAACGAGATCGACTTCGACAACATCTTCTACTACATCAAGCCAACCGAAGAGCGGGCCAAAGACTGGGACATGGTCCCCGAAGAAATCAAGGACACCTACGAGAAGTTGGGTATTCCTGAGGCCGAGCGGAAGTACCTTGCCGGGGTCACTGCTCAGTATGAGTCCGAGGTTGTGTATCACCGCAACCGAGAGGACTTGGAAGAGCTCGGTGTGATCTTCACCGATATGGACTCAGCACTGCGTGAGTATCCAGAACTGGTTCGCGAGTATTTCGGGACGGTTATCCCACCAAACGACAACAAGTTCGCTGCTCTGAACTCCTCTGTCTGGTCGGGTGGATCCTTCATCTATGTGCCGCCAGGAGTCAAGCTGGACCAGCCTCTGCAGGCATACTTCCGAATCAACGCCGAGAACATGGGACAGTTCGAGCGCACACTCATCATCGTCGATGAAGGCGCGTACTGCCATTACGTCGAAGGCTGCTCCGCTCCAGTGTGGACAACCGATTCGTTGCACTCCGCAGTGGTAGAGATCATTGTTAAGAAGGGTGGTCGCTGTCGGTACACAACCATCCAGAACTGGTCGAACAACGTATTCAACTTGGTCACCAAGCGCGCGGCAGCTTATGAAGACGCCACCATGGAATGGGTCGACGGCAACTTAGGCTCCAAGCTGACGATGAAGTATCCAGCTGTGTGGATGCTCGGTGAGCGAGCCCACGGTGAGGTACTTTCCATCGCATTTGCGGGTGCGGGCCAGCATCAGGATGCCGGGGCAAAAATGGTACACGCAGCTCCCAACACGACCTCCACCATTGTCTCCAAGTCAATCTCCAAGGACGGAGGGCGCGCGGGCTATCGCGGGCTTGTTCGAGTGGAGCCAGGTGCCCACGGTGTGAAGTCTTTCGTCAGATGTGATGCTCTGATCTTGGACGCCGATTCCCGGTCAGACACATATCCGTATATGGAAATCGAAGAGAACGACGCAGAGATGGGCCATGAGGCGACGGTCTCGAAGGTCGGGGAAGAACAACTCTTCTATCTCATGAGTCGCGGCCTCACTGAAGAGCAAGCCACTTCAATGGTGGTGGCTGGGTTCATCGAGCCAATCATGCGAGAGCTCCCTATGGAGTATGCGGTCGAAATGAACAGGCTCATCGAGTTGAACATGGTAAAGGCTGGTGCAGTCGGTTAGCCCGTTGGGCGATCAACTGTGAACGGGCTGGTAGGTCGAAGTGACAAGAATTGTTCTCCTGCTGGCGTTAGTGAGTTCGGCCTGCGTCGCCGCTCCGTCTCTCCTCATCGGTGAGGCTGTCCCCGCGATTGTTCCTCCTCCGGCGGCGATTGCTGTCCAAGTGTTGAGCTACGAGGGCGAGCCAATGGTTTCAGCGGGGGTCGAAATACGCTCAGAGGGCTCTGAAATACTGTCGCTGCTTACCGACGCGGCAGGCATGGTGTTCGTAGAGTGGAACCCGGTGGGTCTGAGCGTCCATACCGAGGCAGCTGCTCACAAGAACTCTGATCTGACACTTGCTGAGAGGCCGACCGATACGGTTGAGATCCGAATGACAGCAACGGTACTCGAAGGATTCGTCGCGGGAATTGGAGGCCGACTGCTCGAGGGCGCCACTGTCACCGCGGGCGACCAGACAACTATCTCAGGCCCAGACGGTTCCTTCAGGTTCATTGCAGTTGAACCTGGTGAGATCTCTGCGAGTAGGGCCGCATACCTGGACGGAACTGCCCACTGGACGGGCGACGCAGCAGTGCAAGTTTCATTGGAGCCCAGAACAGTGAAGGCGTTACATGTTGGTGGCCCTGAGGCCCGCGGCGACAAGTGGTTGGAACTTCTTCAGATCGCAGCCGACACGGAGGCGAACGCGTTTGTGGTCGACATCAAAGTTGAGAACGGGTTCATATACTTTGAGTCGCAGTTGGCGATTGCTTTAGACGTGGACGCAGTGCGGGCTAAATACGAGGTGCCGGCGTTGGCCGCCACCATGGCTGAGCGAGACCTCTATTTGATAGGCCGGATTGTCACCTTCCAGGATCCACGAGCAGCTGAGGCCAATCCCTCCATCGCAGCACACAACGCTGATGGGTCCGTATACATAAAGAATGGGCAGTCCTTCCTTGACCCTACCGACCCGGTGGCCCGCTTGTACGCCCTTGACCTTGCTGTAGAGGCATGCGAACTTGGGTTCGAAGAGATCCAGTTCGACTACGTCCGCTACCCAGATGGCTTTGATGAGAGCACGGTATTTGACGGTGGTTCCTCTGAACCAGTGCGCGCCGAGGCCATCCGTTCGTTCCTGTTTGAGGCGTCGGGGAGATTGCACCCTCTAGGCTGCGCGGTCTCTGCAGACATCTTTGGGTTCATCACGACTAACCGAACCGACGGAGGCATCGGTCAGCAGCTTGAGATGCTTGCCCAAGTGACCGATGTGCTGTCGCCGATGATCTACCCCAGCCATTACTCCACGGGCTGGTTCGGCTTCACCAATCCGAACGACAACCCCGGCCCAGTTATAGCCAACGCCCTTGACGATGGTCTCGACCGGATCCTCGGTCAGGTCATCCTCCGGCCGTGGCTGCAGGACTTTTCGTACAACGCAACCCAGGTGCGGGCTCAGATCGACTCCGCTGAGGAGCGTGACGCCGGTTGGATGCTTTGGAACGCCCGTTCGAACTACACCGTCGGAGCGCTCAACGAGAGTGACGACCCGGCCCCATAGCCAGCCCACGAACCCCGCAGCCACACTTTTTCTACTTACTAGCCACATGACACCGATTCGGAGACGACTACCTTGAACCCCCAACACACGACACACCTCGAGAAGGTGGTTGCCAGCAGCCCCGAGTGGCTCAACGAGCAGCGACGCAGCTCATTTGAGCGATTCGGAGCCAGCGACATGCCTTCGGAGCGGCTGGACAACTGGCGATACGTCACTACCGACTTTGACCTGGCTGCGCTACCGATAGCTGATGGGACTGCCGAGCCGCTCCCTGCTGATCCGTTGCTCGCGGTTGAGCAAGCAGGCAATGCTCTAATCGTCGACGGAAGAGTACGTTCTGTCACGACTACTGAAGCAGTCACTTTCGCATCGCTCAGCAATGCTTGGGATGAAATCCAGGGCCTTATTGAGGCTCCAGAGGCTGACGCCGACAAGTTGGAGCTGGGCCATAGCGCCTTTTCGATGGACGGCTTGCAACTTCGAGTCCCTAGGGGAACTTCCATCGTTGATCCCTTCGTCATTGAAGTGCAAGCGGTGCAGCCAGACGCGGTTTCCTACCCTCAAATAGCCGTTGTCTTGGAGGACGGCGCCCATTGCCAAGTAGTGGTTTCCTATCGCTCCGGAGATCAGGGCAACGTGTTGCTCCCGAACGTGCACCTGTCTCTTGGCCAAGGAGCCACCCTTGGTTTCACTGCCGTGCAGACGGTTGGTGAAGATTCGGTCGTCGCGATCTCTCAGAAGATGGACCTTGGTCGGGATTCCAGTGTGCATATTGGTGAGGTGGGACTCGGTGGAGACCTCGGCCGACTTTCGGTCAAGGTAGATCTCACCGGAGACGGATCCAGTATCAAGTTCTCCGGAGTTTCGTTGGGCGGTGGCAACCAAACCCTGGACTACCGATTCCTCGTCCGGCACATAGGCAAGAACACATCTTCAGATGTCTATCTCAAAGGAGCTGTGGACAACGCAGCTTCGTCTGTGTTCACCGGCTTGCTCCGGATTGAAGAAGGCGCCTTGCGGACTTCAGCGTTCGAGACAAACCGCAACCTCGTACTCAGTAAGGACGCAAAGGCGCAGTCGGTGCCCAACCTCGAGATCTTGTGCGATGACGTGGTCTGTGGGCACGCTTCCACTGTGGGTGAACTCGACGCAGAACACCTGTACTACCTACGAAGCCGGGGGCTCTCACCAGAGCGAGCCGAGCGAATCCTGGTGCATGGGTTCTTCAGCGAGTCCCTAGATCTTCTGCCATCGCAGGAGATCGCGAAGAACTATCGCAGTGTCGTGCTGGACAAGTACGCAGCGGGCCGAGTCGCCGCTGGTCGCTCGTGACGTGGATTCGGATCTGCAACGTCGCGGACCTCTCAGAGGGGAGAGGGACGCTGTTTGAGGTAACGGGCGATACTTCAGTGGCGCTGTTTAGCGTCGAGGGTGAGGTGCTCGCGGTGAGCGATCGCTGCTCACATGCCGAAGCAAGTCTTTCCGAAGGAGACGTTTTCGGCTGTGAAGTTGAGTGTCCCCGCCATGGTGCCGCTTTCAGTCTTTCAACAGGGGAGCCGCTGACACTCCCGGCCACAGTCCCGTTGGCTACCTATGACGTGCGGATCGAGGACGGAGCAGTTTCAATCAACGTGGGAGAAACACAATGAGCCAGTTACAGATAAAGGGCCTGACCGCCTCGGTTGACGGAGTTGAGATTCTAAAGGGATTAGACCTTGAGGTCCCCTTCGGAGAGGTGCACGCCATTATGGGGCCCAACGGGTCAGGCAAGTCCACGCTGTGTCACGTGTTGACGGGCAAAGAGGTGTACGAGGTCTCGGGTTCCATGATGTTGGCCGGCGAGGAGTTGGCAGATACTTCAGTTGAGGATCGAGCGCGTAAGGGCCTCTTGCAAGGCTTCCAGTATCCCGTCGTCATCCCTGGTGTCGGGCTACGTTCCTTTGTTGCCGAAGCCCTCGACGCTAAGGGTGTGCCGAGCGATGAAGCGGCAGAGATCATCGAGGATCAGGCCGCTCGGTTTCGGGTGACCGACTTTCTAGAACGTGCGTTGAACAATGAGCTGTCGGGCGGTGAGCGCAAGCGATCCGAGATGTTCCAACTCGCATCGCTGAGCCCGTCTCTTGTCTTGCTTGACGAGATCGATTCGGGCCTCGATATTGACGCCGTACGCGATGTTGCCGAAGCGGTGGAGGAATTGCGGTCACCTGATGTGGGCATCCTGATCATCACTCACTACTCCCGGATCCTTGGGCACATGAACGTTGACAAAGTTCACATCATGATTGATGGCGTCATCGTTGAATCGGGGGGCCCTGAGCTAGCCGACGAACTTGAAGACGGTGGCTATGACGGCGTGCGCGAGCGCCTTGGCTTGGTCAAGGCTCCTGCGGCTGGGGCTAGCATCTTCGAGGGCGGAATCTAGTCGGCTATGCCCGCTTCAATGGAGTGGGGATCAGGAGATAAGGCAGCGCTGCTGCTGCATGGCATCTCGTCCAACAAGGAGGGCTGGTGGCGCGTTGGGCCAGCCATCGCCGCACTCGGTTATCGGGTCACCGCGCTCGACCTTCGTGGACACGGAGCCAACAGTCACCCCGAATCCATGACCCTTGAGGAGTACGCCGCCGACATCCTTGAGTTGGTGCCTTCGACTGATCTACTCCTAGGGCACTCGTTGGGGGGAGCCATTGCAATTAAGCTGCTGACACTGCGACCGGAGTTCTGCGACCGCCTGATACTTGAAGATCCTGCGCTGATGCTTAACAACAGTCCCACCACGGTGAGTTGGCTCACCGCCGAGTTCGATCGTGCGGGTCCGATCACCAAGGAATCTGTGCTGGCAAGCGCCCCCACTTGGCATCCAACTGATGCAGGACATAAGGCAGACGCGCTCATCCAATCAGGTAGGGAAGCGGTAATTCGCACCCTCAACTCCAATCCGAGTATCAACTTGATGGCTGAGCTTGTAGCGGTCAACCAGCAGACGCTCTTGCTAGGTGCGGATCCCGCATTGGTCTCTCTGGTGCCGCCGGCGCTAGGCGAAGGGATTGTCGCTCTCAACGAGAACGTGTCATTCGCCACGATCCCTAACTCAAGTCACAGTATCCACCGAGATGAGTGTGATGTCATGCTTCGCCTAATTGGTGCATGGCACGAAAGAGATGACACAGACCGGTAGCTACGAATCTGGTCTTGGCTGCGGTTCTATCATGGGCGCATGAACCAGAACGATGTGAAGTGGTTGGAGGAGCTGACCAAGCTTCCTACAGTCTCGGGCCGAGAAGAGAACGTGGTTGCCTGGGTAACTCGATGGGTTGAGCGCCGAAAGGATCTACGCCTTAAGTCCGACGATGCCGGCAACTTGATGATCAGCCAGCAGCGACGGTCGGCGAAGCGACCGTTGTTAGTTACTGCTCACCTTGATCACCCAGGGTTCCTCGTGACAGCAAGTGCGGGTCCCAAGAACTCCTTTGTTGAGTTTCGAGGAGGAGTCAAAGAGGCCTATTTCGAGGATGCGGCGCTGCACTTCTTTGTCGATGGGAAGACAGAGCCTGCTCGGCTTGTGAGTTTCGATCACAAGACAGGCGTTGGGCTTGTTCGTAGCCGGGCTCACGAGTTGCCGGTGGGGACGCTTGGGCGCTGGGCCTTTGCCGAACGCACACTTGGGATTCGGGGCAACAGTTTGCGGGCGCCGGGCTGTGACGACTTGGCCGGAGTTGCCGCTGCGCTGTCTGTGATCGACCGAGCTCGGAAGGGCAAGGGCCTTGGACATGTGGCGGTGCTTTTGACAAGGGCTGAAGAAGTAGGCTTTGTTGGTGCTCTCGCCGCCTGCGCCAATGGATCTATCCCTGCGGACGCCCGCCTCATCTGCCTCGAAACGTCGAGGAGTTTCGCTGAGTCACCAGTCGGTGGAGGACCCATTATCCGTGTCGGCGACGCGCTTTCAGTGTTCTCCCCCGAGCTCACCAATCGGATCACCGGTATCGCTCGGAAGAACGGTGGCGATCTGGTTTGGCAGCGCAAGCTGATGGCTGGTGGTGCCTGTGAGGCCACAGCGTTCTCGGCCAACGGGTATGAGTCGACGTGTATCTGCTTGCCTCTCGGCAACTATCACAACATGGGCAATCTCGATGAAGTGGAAGCCGGCACCGGCGAGGCCAAACCTAAGCCGGAAGTGATCTCGCTCTCTGATCATGCAGGTCTGATCGATCTCCTGATGCTGACAGCCCGTCATCTAGATGACAAGGGCGAAGACCTAGCGAGTCGGCTGAACAAGAGGTTCGAGGAGAGCAAGCACTTTTTGGAACCTAGCCCCCAAAGGGAACCTGGACCTACACCTTGACCTAAACAACCACAACCACAACAACAACAACAACTACACCCGAACCCTGAGTTGGGGCCTCGGGCTGGTTTAGGTTCAGGTCTAGGTCGAGGTTCCCTTTGGGGTTTGGGCTGGTTTAGGTTCAGGTTCAGGTCCAGGTTCCCTTCTTGGGGTTCGGGCTGTTCAGGTCTAGGTCAAGGTTCCCAGCGGTGTTGACTGAACTAGAATGGGCCACCGCACCTAGCTAGAGGAAGACCAATGGATTTCCGGATTGAGAAGGATTCAATGGGAGACGTGGAGGTCCCCAATGATGCGTACTTCGGTGCCTCTACTCAACGGGCTATCAACAACTTCCCGATCTCTGGTCGAGGGTTTTCTCGCCGGTTCATCTGGGCTCTGGGTCTCATCAAAGGCTCCGCCGCGGCAGTGTCGGGTCCTGCGGGCTTTGTTGACGAGCAAATCGCTGAGGCGATTGTGCAAGCAGGCGAAGAGGTTCGTTCGGGTGCCTTTGATGATCAATTCAGGGTCGACATCTTCCAAACCGGATCAGGGACCTCTTCCAATACCAACGCGAATGAAGTGATCGCACATCGGGCTTCTGAGCTCATGAACGGGGACAAGCTGTCGCACGCCGTGCATCCCAACGATCACGTCAATTTCGGTCAATCTTCCAACGATGTCATTCCTACAGCTATTCACGTTGCAGCAGTCGCGGCGATCAGGGAGGACCTGTTGCCTGCTCTAGGCCAGTTGTGCGGAGCCCTGGCAGACAAAGCCGATGATTTTGCCGACATCGTGAAGTCGGGCCGGACGCACTTGATGGATGCCACTCCTGTCACGCTGGGCCAGGAGTTCAGTGGATACTCAGCCCAAGTCCACAACGGGGCAGCGCGGTTACGCAAAGTCCTCCCTGAATTGGAAGAGTTGCCGCTTGGCGGCACCGCAGTGGGTACGGGTATCAACTGCCCTCCCGGGTTCGCCCAGAGCGTCATCGATCAAATGTCTCAGACCAGTGGTTTTTCATTTACCGAGGCAACTAATCACTTCGAGGCTCAGGCGGCCAAGGACGCGGTGGTCAACGCTTCGGGAACGCTCAAAACGATCGCCGTTGGCATCTTCAAGATCGCCAATGACCTCAGATGGTTGGGTTCAGGGCCGGTGGCAGGCCTAGGGGAGCTCAAGCTACCTTCGCTTCAGCCAGGAAGCTCGATCATGCCAGCCAAAGTCAACCCGGTGATTCCCGAAGCCGCGATGATGGTCGCCGCTCAGGTGATTGGGAACGACGTAGCTATCACATGGGGCGGCGCCAACGGAAACCTTGAACTCAACGTAATGATGCCCATGATGGCTCGGAACCTCCTGGAGTCGATTGACATCTTGGCCAATGTCGCGGTTGCGCTCGCCGATCGGTGCGTATCGGGGCTTGT
>CAXMPE010000202.1:0-3413 GCA_964195245.1 uncultured Verrucomicrobiales bacterium
TACGGGGAAGGTGCCTGCGGAGCAGGCGGATGGGGCACCCGCCTGCCGAGATCTGCCTGACGGGTTGAGAGTTCTTGTCTTGGTTCTGGCCTCAGCGTTGGTGTTTAGCTGATACGGACGCGAAACCGGGCTTGAATGGTTCAACTCCTAACATTCGCAACACGAACTACGGGGGTCCCGATGCCAATCGATGTTGCTACCGCACTTGCTGCTGATCCGTTTGACCTTGAATACTCTTGGGACGCTGACAAGATCATCCTCTATCACCTCGGCATTGGAGCTGGCTACGTCAACCCCACGGCGGCCTCGGAGCTGGAGTTCACCTACGAGGCCAATCTCAAGGTGTTGCCCTCGTTCGCCGTGGTTCCGCCCTTCCACGCTGTTTGGATGATGAACACCATTCCAGGTATCGACGTCAACCTAGTGCAGGTTCTGCATGGAGAGCAGCGGTTTGAAGTACACAGCCCCATCCCAGTGGAAGCCACGGTCGTCAACTCCACGCACGTCTCGGAGATCCAGGACAAAGGCAAGGCAGCCGTGATCAAGCTCGAGTCGGTGACTCGACTCCTTGGCTCAGATGAGCCGCTTTTCACTAACTACTTCTCAATCTTTTGTCGCGGCGAGGGAGGGTTCGGTGGCGACCCCGGGAGTTCCACTGATGTCGTTCTCCCTGAGCGGGCACCTGACTTCATAGTCGAGTCGCCCACCATGCCCCAACAGGCGCTGCTCTACCGGCTCGCCGGAGGTGACATGAATCCGCTTCACGCTGAACCGATGTTCGCAAAGTTTGCTGGATTCGACCGACCAATTCTTCACGGCCTCTGCACGTTTGGAATCGCTCACAAAGCTGCCGTCGACGCGGCGCTCGATGGAGACGTAACTCGCGTGAAGGGCTTTGGAGCCCGTATGACTGGCGTTGTCTTCCCAGGCGAAACCATCATCAACAAGATCTGGGAAACGGATGGATCGGTTGTACTCGAGGCCTCAACCAAGGAGCGCGGTGAATCGGTCCTTTCGAATTGTGTCTTGACAACCCAGTAATACCGACGAGCGATCATTCATTAAGGATTCAGAAACAGCCATGACCCAGCCACTAAACAGCCGTAGGCTGGGGACATGCAATCGCGCCACGTCCTGATCGTCGATGACGAACCTATCGTCACCGAAGTTGTCTCCACCTATCTAGAGCGCGAAGGCATCCGAGTAACGACTTTGTCCACTGGGCACCACGTCGTCGAAACAGTCGAATCTCTCAGCCCCGATCTCATTGTCCTAGATGTGATGCTCCCCGGCGGAAACGGCTTTGAGATTCTTCGCGAAATCCGCAGGACTTCAGACGTTCCCATCATCATGCTCACTGCTCGCACCTCCGAAACCGACCGCGTCTCTGGGCTGGAAGCCGGAGCCGACGACTACGTGATCAAGCCCTTCTCCCCGCGCGAGTTGGCAGCGAGGGTCAAGTCGGTCCTCCGTAGATCGGCGGCCGAACAAGCAGCCATCGATGCCCCCAAGCCACCCATCGAGTTCGGGAAGTACTGTCTCGACCCTTCGGCTCGCGAGCTGAAATCGGGCGACACCATCATCGAACTGACAGCTCGCGAGTTCGAACTCCTGGCCTTTCTCGCCGCAGCTCCCCGCCAGGTGTTCTCTCGAGGCCAACTACTTGAGCATGTATGGGATTCTTCCCCCGACTGGCAGGATCCGGCGACAGTGACCGTGCACATACGCCGCATCAGAACCAAGATCGAGAACGACCCAGCAAAGCCCGATCATCTCAAGACCGTTCGGGGCGTCGGGTATCGGTTCGAGCCGTGAGAGGACCTACAGCACTCTCGATCCTGATGATCTTGGGAGCCTATGCCCTCTTCGAGGTCATGATGCACCCGACCAACGCCGATCGCCAGCGGCTCCTCGCTGTCCTTGGCGGTGTGGTGATCCTTGCTGTGATCCTGCGGTTGGTGGTGGATCAAATGGCGGGGAAGACCAAGGCGCTCACCACGCTTCTCGGTATCCCAGTCTTTGCCGCAATAGCCATCACCGCAATCGCTGTCCTCGCAGCTGTGAAGGGCATGTTCTTTGAGACCGAACAGATTCCCATCGTCTTGGTTGCCCTCGCATTTGGAGCTGGCCTGGCTGTCTTTGTAGCCGCAGGGATAGGGCAACGAGCATCCCGAGACCTCTCAAAGGTGATCTCAGTGGCCAAGGTGGTTGGTGACGGCAGCCTAGACAGCCACACGGGTGTGAATCGGTCCGATGAAATAGGTGACCTGGCCAACGCCGTTGACTCGATGGTCGAGCAGCTCCAGACAGCCAAGCGCGTCCGCGACGCAGACGACCAAGCAAGAGAGGCCTTCCTTGCCGCAATTGGGCATGACCTCAGGACCCCCCTTACCGCTATCAATGCTGCGCTTGAGGCGATCGAAGACGATCTTGCCGACGATCCAGACCGGTATCTGCGAGTGATCAGCCAACAGACGAGGGTCATGGAGCACCTAGTAGCCGACGTTACGACGCTGGCAGTCCTGGAGGCTGGGTCGATTAAGCAAGAACCAATCGACGTCTCGGAGTTGATCGACGAAGCTGTTGAAGCATTCGGCCCGCTCAGCAGCCGCTCTTCCATCACTATCACTAGCCAAGCCTCAGGTGACGGGACGGTCAGAGGGGACGACACAGCACTGGGCCGCCTCATCCGGAACCTGCTCGATAACGCGGTGCGTCACGCCGAGACGACCGTGCTCATCTCAATGGCGGGCGATCAAGACCAGATCGAAGTCACGGTGAGCGATGACGGCCCCGGTTTTGCAGAGCATCTACAAACCACCGCCTTCGACAGATTCGTTACGGGCGACGAGAGTCGCCGAAGCGAAGGATTCGGGTTGGGCTTGGCCATCGCCCAGTCGGTGGTCAAAGCGCACAATGGGCACATCCAGCTGGGCGATGGCTCTGGCGGCATCGTCAGCTTCAGCCTTCCCCGCTAAGTCCCACTAGATACCGAGGGCGTCGCTCCAGCGGTGCGGCTTCTCCTTGAAATCGTCGAGACCGAACTCCTCACACAACGCGAGGTATGCCTGCCGGTGGACGCCCTTCCACTCCAGCTCGCCGATGTGGTCCGAAGTTGGAGCGTCACGGCGTAGCGTCGCCAGATGGCGATACAACAGAGCGTTATCGAAGTCGTTTCGCAGATTCTCTCCCAACCTGGCAGCCCCACGCACTTTCATGTCCCAATCGCCTTCATCCTTCGGGATCTGCTCAAGACGGCCATAGCGGCCCAAAACAGCCGAAGAAGACTTGGCTCCCCAAGCGGCAATTCCGGGAATGCCGTCAGCGGTGTCCCCGACCAACGCTAGATAGTCTGGGATGGACTCTGGGCCGACACCCCACTTCTCCCATACTCCTTGCTCATTGCGCTCGGC
>CAXMPE010000203.1:0-5000 GCA_964195245.1 uncultured Verrucomicrobiales bacterium
GTTTCCCCAAGAAGGTGTCTGTCACTTGATGAAGCCCTTGGGAGGCCGCAACATAGAGGTTGAACAGGCGCGACATCGGGAGGAATACTTCCTCAACGTCAGCCGTCGATATCTGACTGTTGATGCCCCGCAGCGCCAACACTTCGTCCTCTTCCAATGTCATAGGCGTAGACGCCCGAAGCGCCGACCACTCTTCACGATTGAGCTGGAGGTAGTTTCCCGAGTGCATCGCCCAAGGATAACTTGAAGTCACACCTGAACCTAGACCTAGACCTGAACTAGCCCCTCTAGGTTGTTCTAAATGCAAGGAGCCGGCCTCTGAGGGGCCGGCTCCTTGCATTTAGAACTGCTCGTCCTTAGACGAGTTCGATTATTGCCATCTCTGTGTTGTCGCCTCGACGAGGGCCGATCCGAACTACACGGGTATATCCGCCTTGGCGGTCCGAGTACTTGGGTCCAATCTCGTCGAAGAGATGGGTGATGACTTCTTTGTCCTTCATCACCTTGAGGACCTGACGGCGGTCGTGGAGAGCACCTTTCTTCGCCTTGGTGATGAGCTGCTCAGCGTAGGGCTGAAGAGCTTTGGCTTTGTGATGGGTGGTCGTGATCCGACCATGCTCGAACAACGCAGTAGCGAGGTTCGAAAGCATTCGTTTCTGGTGGCTTGGGCTCCCGCCCAAACGCTTACCCTTGGTAGGTCGCATTAGATATCGCTGTCAGATCCGGCTGCCAACGACAGTCCAAGCTCATCAAGCTTACCGATGACCTCTTCGAGGCTCTTCTGGCCGAAGTTGGTGATGTTGAGCAACTCGTTGTCGTTCATCTTTACCAACTCACCGACCGTCTTGACCTGCGAACGGCGCAAGCAGTTGCGAGGGCGCTCAGAAAGGTCAAGAGCCTCGATAGGTAGATCGAGATCTGGGGAAGCAGGATCAGCGATCTCGACATCCCCTAACTCAAGTCCGACGCCTTCACCCATGTCAGCGAAGAGACCCAGCAATTCGCCGAGTGTCTTGCCGGACGACGAAAGCGCCTCAGATGGGTCGATGGACCCATTGGTCTGAACGTCGAGTACCAAACGGTCGTAGTTGGTCATCATGCCAACCTGTGTTGGCTCAACGGTGTAGGACACCTGGCTCACAGGGCCGAACAGAGCGTCAGTCGGGATGACCCCGATCTGATCGGCAGCAGTCTTTGCTACTCGGTAGCCGACACCAGCCGAAATATTGAGTTCCATCTCAAGGCTCGCGCCTTTGGACATCGTCGCAATGACGTGATCCTTGTTGACGACCTCGATACCGGCAGGAACAGTGATCTGACCCGCCTTGACGGTTCCACTTCCGCTAGCGGAGATGTAGGCAACAGCTACTTCGTTGTCCTCTGAGGAGAACACGACCTCTTTGAGGTTGAGGATGATGTCTACGACATCTTCGACAACACCAGGCACGGTCCCGAACTCGTGTGAGACTCCCTCGATGCGAACCGAGGAAATGGCAACACCAGGGATACGGGACAAAAGCGTCCTGCGCAAGGTGTTACCGAGCGTGTAGCCAAAACCTGGCTCCAGCGGCTCGACGATGAACTTGGAGCGGGTGTCAGTGACAACCTGCTCTTCGATTTGTGGACGTTGAACAATGAGCACAGTCAGTTCCTTACTTCGAGTAGAGCTCGACGATGAGCTGTTCTTGAATCTGGGTATCGATTTGTTGGCGGCTAGGAATATCTCTCACGACGATCTTGCGACCGTCTCGTGTGACGTCAAGCCACTCGGGAACGACAATCTCGGCTGTGTCGAGCGAATGCTCCACAACAAGCAGCTCTAGGCTCCGCTCCTTAAGAGTAATTACATCATTAGCCGAGACGCGGTACGACGGGATGTCGACCTTCTTCCCGTTAACAAGCACGTGACCGTGGTTCACGAGTTGGCGTGCTTGAGGACGGGTTGAGGCAAAAGTAGCCCGGTAGATGACGTTGTCGAGTCGTGACTCGAGGATCGCCAAGAGATTCTCTCCAGTGATCCCCGTGGCACGAGCTGCAGTCCGATAGTAAATGCGGAACTGCTTCTCGAGCACTCCGTACATGTAGCGAAGCTTTTGCTTCTCCCGGAGCTGAATGAGGTAATCGCTCTCGCGAATTCGACCTCGGCCGTGCTCACCCGGAGGGTAAGGGCGGACGTCGGCTGCGCACTTCTTCGACTGGCAAAGAGGAGTACGAGCTCGGCGACACGCCTTATGTGTTGGACCTGTGTAACGAGCCATTAGTTAACCCCTCCGGCGCTTGGTCTGACGGCATCCATTGTGCGGGATAGGGGTGATGTCACGAATGCCACCCACCTCTAGGCCCATGTTCTGCAAGGTGCGCACTGCAGTGTCTCGACCGGAGCCGCTACCACTGACAATGACGTCGATCTTGCGAATGCCGTGCTCGCCTGCGCGACGAGCTGCTTCTTCGGCTGCCACCTGGGCAGCGTACGGAGTCGACTTGCGCGACCCCTTGAATCCAACCGACCCACCTGACGTCCAGACAATCGTGTTGCCTTGGACATCGGAGATGGTGACGATGGTGTTGTTGAAACTTGCTTTGATGTGTGCCACGCCGTGCGCAATGTTCTTGCGGTCGGCTGCGCGGACACGTCTTTGTGGTTCTGCCATGTGTGCGTGTCCTTACTTCGTGACTGTCTTCTTGCCAGCAATAGCAACTCTCTTGCCCTTACGGGTTCGAGCGTTGGTATGCGTGCGCTGTCCACGTACCGGGAGGCCTCGGCGATGCCGGAGTCCTTGATACGAGCCAACTTCGATCTTGCGGCGGATGTTCTGCGCGATCTCTCGGCGAAGGTCACCCTCGACCTCGTAGTTCTGATCG
The DNA here is from genome assembly GCA_964195245.1 of uncultured Verrucomicrobiales bacterium. Classification (GTDB taxonomy): domain Bacteria; phylum Actinomycetota; class Acidimicrobiia; order Spongiisociales; family JAENVV01; genus CAXMPE01. Next base: position 2,863 of record CAXMPE010000203.1, read on the forward strand.
ATGTAACGACGGATACGAGAAACCTCGTCCTCCGTCAGATCACGAACTTTGGTGTCAGCATCGATCTGTAGGTCTTTGAGCATTTCAACGGATCGGGAGCGCCCGATTCCAAAAATGTATGTGAGTGCGATCTCAAGTCGCTTCTCACGTGGAAGGTCTGTCCCAGCTATACGAGCCATTCAATTACCCCTGTCGCTGCTTATGTCGGGGGTTCTCGCAGATCACCCACACTCTTCCGCGGCGTCGGATGATCCGACACTTTTCGCACATTTTCTTGACTGAAGGTTTTACCTTCATGTCTTCACCTCTTATGTAATTGCTTCTTTGCATCCGGCCAAAGGGCGTCAAAGACCCCAGGGGCTCCGTCAAAGAAGGTGGAACTTGTGGTGTGTTGACTGGTTTTTCAGCCACCTAGTCCCGACTCATTGTTGGGCCTAGCACACACGAAACGCGGCCAAAGGCCGAACCCATATTCTAGGCGCGCTGCAACAACAGCGCCAAATCTGTATCGGCGCCCGCCGGCACTGTGGTTACCATCATCCCGTCAGGGGTCAGGGCAACGGTATGTTCCCAGTGACACGACCTTGAACCGTCCATAGTGACCACGGTCCACCCATCATCGAGCACTGTGGTCTCCTCGGTGCCCGAGTTGAACATCGGCTCCACACACAACGCCATGCCCTCACGAAGCTTCAGCCCGCTGTTACCTTCTCCAAAGTTGGGGATCTGAGGATCTTCGTGCATGTTCTTCCCAATCCCGTGGCCGACATAGTCGCGAACAATTCCCACACCGGCCGCATCGCCAACGGCTTGCACGGCCGCTGAAATGTCCCCCACTCGATTCCCCGGCCGAGCAGCTTGCAAACCGGCCCACATCGCTCGTTCTGTCACATCAATGAGGTCACGATCTTCGTCAGAAATATCGCCCACGCCCAACGCAATGGCTGCGTCGCCATGCCAGCCTTGAAAGATGGCTCCCACGTCCACGGTAATGACGTCGCCGTCGGCCAAGGTGTACTCCCCAGGGATCCCGTGGACGACCACAGAGTTGGGTGAAGCGCAGATGGAGGCCTCATACCCAAGATATCCGAGAAACGATGGTGTACAGCCGTGATCATGAATGATGTCGTAGGCGGCCTTGTCCAGGTCCAGCGTGGTGACTCCTGGTACTGCGAGAGATCTCATCGCCTCATGCACCGCGCCAACGCAAGCGCCTGCGGTTCGCATCTTTTTGAACTCCGAAGAGTCCTTGAGGGTGATCATGAAACGACGAGCGCCTCGATGATGTCCTTGGTGATTTCGCCTATTTCTCCAGCTCCAACGATCCGGCTGACGATCCCCCGGGGCTCGTAGAACGCTATCAGCGGTTCGGTCTCACCGGCGTAGATATCAAGACGATTAGCGACCGACTCCGCGGTGTCGTCGGCTCGTCCGCGGCTCAAGAGCCTTTCGAGCAGATCTGCTCGGGGCACCTCTAGAACAACAACATGGTCGAGGCCATCGTCACCGAGGTTCTCGTCAAGAGCCTTCGCCTGTGCCAACGTTCTGGGGAACCCATCCAAAATGTATCCCTGAGCGGCGTCGGACTGCTCGAGGCGGGCTTCCAACATCTCGATAGTGATTGCGTCGGGGATGAGATCTCCCGCTTCCATCATCGCCTTGACTCGACCGCCGAGTTCAGTGGACGTGTCAAGCGATCTGAACATGTCGCCAGTTGAGACGTGAGCTAGCGACAAATGGGCGGCCACGCTCTCAGCTTGTGTGCCTTTACCGGCCCCTGGAGGACCCAAAAATAGTACCCGCACTGTGTTCACCTCTGGTTAGGTAAGGAAGCCCTCGTAGTTCCTCATCGTCAACTGGCTCTCAACCTGCTTCATGGTTTCAAGAGCAACCCCGACCACAATCAGGAGCGAAACTCCAGAAAAGCCGATCGGGATGTTCCATAGATTCGAAAGAATGGACGGCAAGATCGAGACGAATCCCAAGAAGAGCGCACCTGGAAGGGTGATTCTGTTGAGGATGTGCTCGAGATGGGCAACGGTAGCCCGGCCGGGCCGCACACCGGGAATGAAGCCACCTTGACGTTGAATGCTGTCTGCCTGCTTATAGGGATCGAACTGAATCGCCGTGTAGAAGTA
>CAXMPE010000204.1:0-5105 GCA_964195245.1 uncultured Verrucomicrobiales bacterium
AGATACTGGGGTCGTTCAGTCCGACAGCGGCGTCTTCGTAATTTCAGACACCTACCGCAAGGACGGAGCGTTTGTCCACAAGGTTGATGGCGATCGACCGGCGGTCGGCGAGCTTGTAGAAGCCTCCATCTACGGGGACCGCCGGTATCGGCTGATGAAGACCCACACAGCCCTACACGCGCTCACTGGAATCGTGTTCGATGGCTTTCATGCGAAGGTCACGGGCGGGAATATGCAGCCGGGATCGGCTCGCATGGACTTTGAGCTGGAGTCGATTTCTCAGGAGTTCGGTCAGATGGTTGAGCTGCAGTTAAACACCGCCCTTCTTAACGGTCATCGGGTGGAGGTCCGAGAAATGGACCGGGAGCTCGCTCTTGAGGATCCAATGTTGATCCGAACCAAGGTCAACATGATTCCGGAGTACGTCGACAGGATCCGTGTGGTGGACATCGTGGGGCTTGATCGGCAAGCCGACGGAGGTACCCACGTGAACAACACCTCTGAGGTTGGTCTGATCAGGGTGGTGAAGACGGAAAGCAAGGGCAAGGCCAACAAGCGAATCCGGATTGAGATCGTCTGATGGTTGACTTCATCTTGGGCGTAGGCTTCGCCGCTCTCGCCCTTAGGGGCTGGTTGCGGGGGTTCGTCAAAGAGCTCATGGACTTGGTGGGAATGGTGGTGGGCGCCGTACTGGGCCTCGGATTCTCCGCCCAGGCGGGTCGGTTCATCGAGGGCTGGTCGGGAGCAAGCGCCGGGGCTTCTCGTGTTGTTGGTGGGTTCGCTCTGTTCATGATCGCGGGGCTCCTCGCATCGATCGGTGCTCACTATCTAGGACGCGTCTTCAACCGAACCGGGCTAAGGACATCCAATCGATTGCTCGGCTCGCTCTTTGCGTTTGGCTGGGGCTGGATAATTGCCACGGTCATCCTTTCCGTCCTCTCCCTGTTGCCTCTCCCGGACTCGTGGGAGGCGGCACTTGAAGAATCGTCGCTGGCAGCTTCGGTTATCAACCCGAATCAACCAGCGCTCAGGGCGTTCCGTTCGGTCTCTCAAGATCGGTCTCTCTCGTCAGCGCTTTCGCTAGACGCCCTGCTGCAGGATAAGAATGTGGTCGTTGCACCCGATGAAACGTTTGGGATCACTGCTGCTGACGCGAACGAACTGGAACGAGTGGGAGACTTCGAGCAGCGGATCTTTGACTTGCTTAATCGGGAGCGCCGGACGGCGGGGGAGCGGCAGTTAACATGGAACCAAGCGCTTGCCGACATCGGTTACGGTCACGCAAACGAGATGTACGTGATGGGTTACTTTGCCCACGAATCGCCGATCACAGGTTCTGTGGTGGAACGGGTTGGCAGGGAAGAGATCCGCTATCGACTTGTCGGCGAGAACCTAGCCTTGGCGGCAACCGCTGAGATAGTCCACGAAGGCCTTATGGACTCAGAAGGCCATAGAGAGAACATCTTGCGCAATGACTTCCGAGAAGTCGGCATCGCAGTCATTGAAGGCCCACTAGGCCTCATGGTTGTGCAGGTCTTCACAGGCTGACTACCGCTTGAGGGTGGACAGGCCTACTGAGTTGAGTGTCTCATCGTTGAGGGTGAACCAAGCCCACTTGCCGCGCTGTTCGCGGTTGAGTATCCCCGCCTTCACCATCTTGGATAGGTGATGGGACACGGTTCCTTGGCTGCGCTCCACGGCCGAAGGGAGATCGCAAGCGCAGACCTCACCGGCTGCCTCGGCCTGAAGTATCGAAAGGATTTGGAGTCGGATAGGGTCGGCGAGTGCCTTGAAGACCTCCGCCGTCGCCTGTGCTTCTGTCTCGGTGATAACTGAGTTTGTGGTCAGGACGCTGCAACAATCGGTTGAGTTCATATATTGACAATAGTCGATATGAATGTCATAGTGTTGACAACATATTGACGTATATCGATTTGAGATGTGACATGACGACACCAACTGCTCTACCTGTGGTTGTAATTGGGGCTGGGCCCGTCGGCCTCGCTGCCGCCGCCAATCTTGTTGAACGGGAGATGGACTTCCTGATACTTGAAGTTGGGGATGCAGTGGGTGCGTCGGTATCGCAGTGGGGCCACATCCAGATGTTCTCTCCTTGGAGATACACCATCGACGACGCCAGCGCTCGATTGTTAGGAGCGGGCTGGGACCGCCCGGAGTCCGATGAGTATCCCTTCGGTGCCGAGATGGTGGAGCGGTACCTTGCGCCGTTGGCCGCCGTTCCAGCGATCGCCAGCAGGTTGAAGCTCGGCGTCGAGGTGGTCTCTGTAGCTCGCAAGGGCATGGATCGAAGCCAATCACGCGGGCGCGACTCCACTCCCTTCGTGGTTGCGGCAGTCAACAGTGAAGGCCCAATCCAGATTGAGGCCTCAGCCGTTATCGATGCTTCAGGAACATGGCAGAACCCAAACCCCGCAATAAGCACCGGGTTGATAGGCGATGCTCCCGAGACTTCATCCCCCATCGCTTTCCACGCGCCAGATGTGATGGGGGTCAAGCGCTCCACATATGCAGGAAGCTCGGTAGCAGTCGTTGGCTCGGGCCACACAGCCCAGAACGTCTTGCGGAACCTTGCATCCCTGCAGGCAACCGAACCAGCGACGCGGATCACCTGGCTTGTTCGTCGCAAGACAGCCGGGTCGCTGTTTGGTGGAGGAGCAGCCGATGAGCTGCCGGAGCGAGGCGCTCTGGGAAGCTGGGTCCGGCGAGCTGTGAGCGAAGGCAAGATCAGGCTCGTGACTGGGTTCCGCACGGCATCGGTCTCCGAATCGGAAGACTCCGTGATCGTCACAAGCGATACCGGAGAAGAGATTCGTGCCGACCGGCTGGTGGTCTCCACCGGCGCTCGGCCCGACTACAGCTTGGCCAGTGAGTTACGAATTGATCTCGATCCAGTCACCGAGGCCACGAGGGCGCTGGGCCCGCTCATCGATCCCAATGTTCACTCCTGTGGGAGCGTTGAGCCGCACGGGCACCGGGAGCTAGCCCACCCTGAGCCGAACTTCTACACAGTGGGCATGAAGAGCTACGGGCGGGCGCCTACGTTCTTGCTCCCCACAGGCTACGAACAGGCCCGATCAGTCGTCGCAGCGTTGGCAGGAGATATGGAAGCAGCCGATCAGGTCTTCTTCGATCTCCCTGAGACCGGTGTGTGTTCAGGTGGCCCAGCCTCGATCGACCTGGGTGAGACGGATAGTTGTTGCGGGCCCGAACGGGCTGCTGTCGAGGAGTCGAGGCGAGTCAAGGTGCCGGTGGCCGTGGGGTCGTCAGGCTGCTGCTGACAGAGTGCCGCTCGATGCGAATGCGGATCCTTGTCTCGATCACTCCGCGGGGTCGATATTCTGAGCTGCTGACAAGAGCTCAGCCGCTGCTCGATCCACGTGTTCTGTGAACGCCTCGATATCTGGCACCAGATCCCAGTCTGCGACGATACCCCAGGCGACTGACCCCAAGTAGGAGAACAGGGCGACGCCGATCCCATGGTGCTGCCACAGAGGAAAGATTGGGTAGGTGGCCTGCATGGGAGCATCAAGCAGATACAAAGGCACTGGTGGCCCAGGCACGTTGGTCACTGTCATGTTGAACGGGCGTCGCTCTGCGGCGGCTTTGAGCCCAAGAGCGAGGAGCACCTGAGGTGTTCCTGACGAAGCGGCGACAAGCGCAGAGGCCCCTTCGGCCTGATTAGTCTTCTTAAGGTTCATGGTCTCGGCGCTGATGAGCGCGAGTCTCTTGACTGCATCCGGCTCCTCGAGGTGTAGATGAACCAGCCACATGGCTACTTGGTTTCCCAAAGTGCCTGACTGCGACTTAGTGCGGACACTCACAGGATTCATGGCGCGGAACGCCAACTCGCTGGTGTCGAATGATCGTTCCTCTTCTAGGAACGACTTGACCGCTCCGGCGGTGATGGCCAGCAGAACGTCGTTCACCGTGGCTCCAAAGGCCTTGCGGATGCTCTTGACGTCGCTCAGGTCGGTGTGAGTCCAAGCGAATCTTCGGTTTGGACCAATCTTCTCGTTGAGAGGCGTCTTGGACGAGGGTGTGAGCCAACCTGATCCAATGGAGGCTTGGGCGGCCTTCGCTTTGCCCGATAACGAGCTGGCGATGCCGGCCGCCCGCTCCTTCACATTGCCGACTCCCTTCGCGGCGTCGAGCGCTGCTCGAGTCCTCCGCGCAACATCACCGACGAACAACGCTGCTCCTGAAGCAGGGATCCTCGGCGTCCATGGAGTGGGGTCTAGGACTGTGGTGTCGGGGGCGAGGTTCACCAGCATTGCCATCAGATCGACACCTGATACCCCGTCGATCATCGAGTGATGAATCTTGGAAATGAGACCGAACTTGCCTTCCTCAAGGCCTTCGGCGATCCAAATCTCCCACATCGGCTTGTTGCGGTCGAGGCTTCGAGAGATCAGACGGCTCGCCAGTTGGCGCAACTGCTCGGTGGTTCCTGGGCGGGGGAGCGCGGTGTGTCGCACGTGGTACTCAATACTGAAGTCTGGATCGTCCACCCAGACTGGGTAATGCTCAAGAGGGATCCACGCGAGCTTCTGCCGATACCGGGGAACCATGTGAATCCGACCGTTGATGTAGTCCCGGATTTTCGCCACATCCAACCCACCATCGTCCTTGATGAGCGATCCCGAGTCGAAAATCATCACCGATCCCACATGCATATGGGTCTCTGGGGATTCCAGAGCGAGGAATGAGGTGTCCAGAAACGAGAGTCGTTCGTGTGTGGGTTCTGCCATGTGGCGACTCTAGTGGCAGTACAAGGCGCCCGAGGTAGGAATCGAACCTACGACCCTCTCCTTAGGAGGGAGATGCTCTATCCCCTGAGCTACTCGGGCAGTGAGAAATGCTTTGCGTACTGTATCAGGATCGGGGTAGGTCGACTGGGGTCGGCACTGTTGAGAATCGCCAAACGTCCTGCGATTACCTGCAGCCCCGATCCCTCAACTGACTCTATTGATTCCTTTTGGTTGGGTGATCGAGTGAGACCTGACCCTGGCCAGGACTGGGTGAAGGGGGCTAACAGGCCAACAAGCCTCACGCCAGCGACGGTCGGTCGAGCACCGAGCCCTTCC
>CAXMPE010000205.1:0-3728 GCA_964195245.1 uncultured Verrucomicrobiales bacterium
CAGCAGAACAGCTGTCTTTTGTGAGAGAATTGCTACATGAGCGAACCACGACCAGTCAAGGCAGATACCGGCAACATTCTTAGCTGCAAGGGATGGCAGCAAGAGGCGGTGCTGCGGATGTTTCACAACAATCTCGACCCCGACAACGCCGAGAATCCCGACGAATTGGTTGTGTACGGCGGGACCGGACGCGCGGCACGTTCCTGGGAGGCATTCGACGCAATAACTGCTTCGCTCAAGGACCTCGAGGGAGACGAGACCCTTCTCGTGCAGTCCGGCAAGCCTGTTGGGATCTTCCGAACTCATGAATGGGCCCCTCGAGTACTCATCGCCAATTCCAACCTTGTGCCGGACTGGGGCAATTGGGAAGAGTTCCGACGCCTAGAAGAACTCGGGCTCACGATGTACGGACAGATGACCGCCGGATCATGGATATACATCGGGACGCAGGGCATTCTGCAAGGCACTTACGAGACCTTTGCTGCCATCGCGAACAAGCGTTTCGGCGGGAGCCTAAAGGGGACCATCACGCTCACCGCCGGACTGGGTGGCATGGGTGGAGCCCAGCCACTGGCGGTCACGATGAATGACGGGGTAGCACTCTGCATCGATGTCGACCAGCGGTCCATTGATAGACGGCTGCACACCCGCTATCTCGACGTGCAAGCGCGGGACCTCAACCACGGTATCGAGCTCGCGATGGACGCCAAGGCTGAAGGGACCGCTCTCAGCATCGGTGTCTTGGGGAACGCTGCCGACATGGTCCCAAGACTGCTCGAGTTGGGCTTCGCCGCGGACATCGTGACCGATCAAACATCCGCGCACGACCCAATGTCATACGTTCCCAACGACCTATCTGACGACGCTGCCAGCGAGATGATCAAGTCCGAACCGGGAGAATACATTCGCCGCTCCCGCGCCGCGATAGCTGCTCACTGTGAAGCGATGGTCGGGTTCATGGATGCGGGCGCCGAGGTGTTCGATTACGGCAACAGCTTGCGCGCCGAAGCCTTACTCCATGGCTTCGAACGGGCCATGGACTACCCAGGGTTCGTACCCGCCTATATCCGTCCACTCTTCAGTGAGGGCAAAGGGCCGTTCCGATGGGTTGCCTTGTCGGGAGATCCCGCCGATATAGCCGCCACGGATCGAGCAGTGCTCGAAGAGTTCCCCGAGGACGAGTCACTTGCCAGATGGATCAAGATGGCAGGCGAACGCGTAGAGTTCCAAGGCCTCCCCGCCCGAATCTGTTGGCTTGGTTACGGCGAACGCCACCGCCTCGCTCTTCGCTTCAACAAAATGGTTGCCAGCGGTGAGATCTCGGCCCCGATCGTGATCGGGAGAGATCACCTCGACTCTGGCTCGGTAGCGTCTCCGTATCGAGAAACCGAGGCAATGAAGGACGGCTCAGACGCGATTGCAGACTGGCCACTCCTCAACGCCATGCTGAACACCGCTTCTGGCGCAACCTGGGTCAGCATTCACCACGGTGGGGGTGTTGGCATCGGTCGTTCCATTCACGCTGGTCAGGTGTCCGTCGCAGACGGCACGGCCCTGGCCGCAGAAAAGCTTGAGCGAGTGCTGACGAACGATCCAGGGACTGGGGTGATGCGACACGCCGACGCAGGGTATGAAAGAGCGATCGAGGTCGCAGAAGAACGAGGGGTTCAGATCCCAATGCTCGGTTCCTAATGTCCGTCCGACCCATCGTGCCCATAGGCGACCCCGTGCTGCGAACAGCAACCGCTCTCGTGGCCGAGTCCGACATCCCAAGCCCCTCCGTGCAAGGACTTATTGACGATCTCATCGACACCATGCACGACGCCCATGGAGCAGGGATCGCCGCCACCCAAATAGGCGTCGGTCTGCGAGTCATGACCGTAGAGGTGAAGAACAATCCCCGCTACCCCTACAAGCCCGCAATCCCTCTCACCGTTGCCATCAACCCCACGGTCACACCGCTCGACTCCGAGATGGTCACGATCAACGAAGGATGCCTCTCCGTCCCGCTTCGAGGAGACTTGGAGCGGAACGTGAACATTGAGGTGAGCTACTTCGACCGAAACGGCGACCACCACATCGAGATCAAACGCGGACTGACAGCAGGCACTTGGCAACACGAGTGCGACCATCTCGACGGGGTTCTGATCGTAGATCGAATTGATCCGAGGACCATGGCTACCTGGGAACAGTTCGACCTGCACCAACGATCTGATTTTGTCACTCGCATCTCTACCTTCGTCGACCGGATTGGGTCGTGACGAGCCCGACCAAGTTCTTTGCCGCTCAGGCCTGGCTTGGGGGAACAATCGCAGAGCACAACGTCCTTATCACAGTCAACGACGGACTTATCGCTGATGTCTCGCCTGACTCCGAGTTCGATGCGAGCGCCACACGACTCGACGGGCTGACCCTTCCGGGGGCTGCCAACGCACACAGCCACGCCTTCCATCGGGCTCTCCGAGGGCGCACGCAATCCACCGTCGGATCTTTTTGGACTTGGCGTGAGGCCATGTATCAGGTGGCTAATCGACTGACCCCAGACTCCTATTTCGCCCTTGCAAAGGCCGCCTTCAAAGAGATGCTTTGCGCTGGTTTCACGGTGGTGGGAGAGTTCCACTACTTACATCATCAGCCAGATGGCAGTCCGTACTCCGATCCCAACGCGATGAGCGAAGCCGTACTTGCGGCGGCCAACGAAGCAGGGATCCGGATCACCCTGCTCGACACCCTCTATCTCCACGGAGGACTCGATGCATCAGGACATCTGCCGTTGCAGTCGCATCAACAGCGTTTCAGTGACAGCAGCGCACGTACGTGGGCTTCTCGGGTTGGCGAGCACTCGTTTGCCCCATTTCAACGTCTCGGGGTGGCCGCTCACTCGGTACGAGCGGTAGACCCCCGCGCCATCGCCGAGCTGGCAGCCTTCGCCCAGATCAATCGCCTACCTGCACACATTCACCTATCGGAGCAGATCAACGAAAACGAACAGGCGTTGGCGGCCTTTGGGCAAACTCCAACTGAGCTGATTGCAGAGGCAGGCCTACTAGGAAGCGCTACGACAGCAGTCCACGCAACCCACCTCAGCGGGACGGATTTGGCCCTCCTCGGAGAGGCACACACCGGTTCCTGCTTCTGCCCAACAACAGAACGCGACCTCGCCGACGGCGTTGGCCCATCAACGGAGCTGCTGGCCCTCGGCTCTCCAATCAGTCTCGGCACAGATTCTCACGCAGTGGTAGATCCCTTCGAGGAAATGCGGGGCCTCGAGATGAACGAACGACTGGTCAGCTACCAACGAGGAAGCCACTCAGCCCAACAGCTCGCAACTTTCGCAACAGCGAACGGATACCAATCGCTCGGATGGCAAGGGGGGCGCATAGAAGTCGGGAACGTTGCCGACCTCATTACCATCGACACCGATTCAGTGAGGACGACCACGGGCGGAGGAAACGCTCTAGAAGCCGCTGTATTCTCGGCCACCCGAAGTGATATTCAGACCGTCATCGTTGGCGGGGTCGTAGTCGTTGATCATGGACCAACTACCGGCAGGGAGACTGCTGGCGAACTACGGGCAGTACTCTCGGAGTTGTTCTCATGACCAGTCTCGTTCTCGACAACATCGGCCAATTGGTTACCAATGACCCACAGCTCGGCAGCGGTGCCCTTGGCGTCGTAGAGAACGCTTCAGTTGTGATCGAGGCCGACACGGTTGTGAGTGTTGGGCC
>CAXMPE010000206.1:0-4989 GCA_964195245.1 uncultured Verrucomicrobiales bacterium
CTCCAATGATGAGTTCGCCCATGTCTCGGTCTTCCACGCCCGCCAAGATGCGCAGCAGTGTTGTCTTCCCCGCGCCGTTCAGGCCAATGATGATCATGGTCTCACCACGCTCCAGATGTACGTCGACGTCCACGAACACCACGTTGTCACCAAACGCTTTGGCTAGACCCTTGCCCTCAACTGGAGTTCGATTGGAAGGTGGCGGTTGGGGGAAGGCCACGTTGACATTGGCGCCAAGCTTCGACACTTCGGTCAGTTCGTCCTTCATCCTGTCGACACGCGTTTCCATAGACTTAGCCTTCTTGGCCATCTTCTCGGTTGATCCCCGGAATCTGTTTATGGTCTTCTCGAGCTGGGCGATCTTTCGATCCTGCAGGGTGCGCTCGCGAATTCGCTGCTGACGACGACGGTCGCGCTCCACCAAGAAGTGGGTGTAGTTCCCTCTGTAGGGCTCAATCTCTCCGTTGTCTAGCGACAGGACCGATGTGATGGACTGATCCAGAAGGGGGAGATCATGGCTCACCACTAAGAGGCCTCCCTTGTACCCAGCCAGGTACTCCATCAGCCACTGCTTCGCATCGAGGTCAAGGTGGTTGGTCGGCTCATCAAGGAGCAATGTCTCGCTGTCGGAGAAAAGGATCCTGGCCAGCTCCACTCGCCTTCTCTGGCCACCAGACATCGAGGCGACCGGCTGATCTAGCTCCTCATTGAGGATCCCAACCGATCTCGCGATCTGCTTCGCTTCGGCCTCAGCGGCGTATCCTCCGGCAGTATCGAACTCATCTAACAGACGGCCGTGGCGCCTGATGTAGCGCTCTTGGTCACCGCCTTCGGAGTGTTCAATGAGATCAAGCGTCCCGGCGATCCGTTCCTGCAACTCGCCAAAGCCTCTCGCCTCAAGCACCCGCTCAAGAGCCGTGATATCCCCTTCGCCCTCTCTAGGAAGGTGCGCTGTCTGGGAGAAGTAGGCCATCTTCCCCGAGATATCGATGGAACCCGAATGAATAGGACGCTCACCGGTGAGCGTCCTCATGAGCGTCGTCTTGCCCGCGCCGTTTCTACCCACAAGACCTATCTTGTCTCCGGGGTGGATGGTGAAGGCGGCGCCATCAATCAGAACACGGGGGCCGACCTCGATATGGAGGTCTCTGACAATCATCATGAGAGTTCGATCCAATACGAGTTAGAACAGGTTACTAGGACAAGCTCCTCGAACTAGAACTAGAACTAGAACAAGCCCCAAAGCGCTTCCTTCTCCCGCTCGCGGGGGAGGTGGGCTCCGAAGGAGCTCGGAGGGGGCATCGAACCGCAAACTCAACCACACCGTCAGTTATGTTCTCGAACCGGTGCCCCCTCCGTCTGCTCCGCAGCCACCTCCCCCGCAAGCGATGGAGGAAGCGCGCGGTGGGGAAGGCTCGGCCTTATCGCAACCCGGCGAAGAGATCGTCTTCTGGCAGTTCTGTAACAACACTGGAGGCGACTCTCACGAACGACTCTCTCCCCCACGCCGAGGCGCTGCTGTCATCTCCGCCAAAGAAGCCGAGCCAGTCCTCTGGGATCTGGGTCTTGTGGGCTTTCCAGCCAGCCTTCTTTTGCTCCCAGTGGTCCGAAGCATCAATCCACGCGGACACATCTTCATCGGGGAAACCACCAAGGATCATCTTTTCGTACTGCTCTTGGTCGATGAGGCCGCCGTCTAGTCGGGTCTTGGCGAAGGCTTGCAACCGACTGCGTGTAAACGCAGTCCAGTACAGCTTGGACGGCCTCCATTCCTCTTCCCCGTCTTCGAGTGGGAATCTCCCCAAGTCACGACACAGGAAGTATGCAGCCATCCCGATCCGATGTACTTGGATGTGATCAGGGTGCCCGTATCCCCCCAACGGGTCATAGATGGTCATGACCTCGGGCTTGTACTTGCGGATCAGCTTGATAAGCCGTCCGGTAGCTTCATCGAAGTCAGCCTGCCATGCGCAGTCGGGATTGCTATTGGCGTCATCGCCCATCATCCCCGAATCGCGGTAGCCCAGGAACTCGTGTTGCTGTACACCGAGTATTTCCAACGCGGCGGCCAACTCGTCAGCACGTACTTCGCTCAGCCGAGCCTTGATCTCTTCCTCTTGCTCGCCGTAGTTATGAACTTCCCCTTCTGCGCCATCAGTAAGGGTGATCACAACGACGTCTTCACCTTCGGCAGCGTATCTAGCAAGAGTTCCTCCCGTCGATGTGACTTCGTCGTCGGGATGGGCGTGAAAGGCAAGTAGTCCAGGCATCCTGAGAGATTACCGCTCCGACACTGACTACCGAGGTAGCCACCCGAGATTCTGCGTCGCTTCAGCTACGCTTCAAAGATGGCTCGAGCGCAGCACAACGTCCAAGTTTCCGCCACGCCTGAGCAGGTCTGGGCCCAGCTTCAAACAGCTGACACCTGGAGCGGCCTGAGCGGAATCTCGGCAATCAAGAACGCTACTCATTCCGACGGCCTGCTCACCGGTTTCGACTTCTCCGCGATGATCGCTGGCACCGCTCGACCAGGTCGGGCCGAAGCGACCAAGCAAGTCACCAACCAACAGATGGACCTTGCCGTCAACCAACGTGACCTCGATCTACATCTTTCTGTACGTCTAGAAGGAACGGCAGCGGGAACGCAACTCAGCGTTGTGCTCCAAGCAGAACCAAAGAGCTTCATGCTCAAGATGGCATGGGGCGTTGTAGTAGGAGTGGTCGAAGCGGGGTTCCCTGGCGAGGTTGAGGAGTTCGGCAAGAGAATTGCCGCAGCCGTACAGTTGGCGCCCACGGACCGCCCACAAGTAGACTGACCGGGACGAGTCGAGGTGCTCGGATGTGTCGAACAGACATGTCTGTGTATTAGACATCAAACGGTTAGATCACTTGGCGATCTGACCAACAGGAGGCCTCGGAAGGGGCCTCCTGTCATGTGGAGAGACGGGCTCGAGCCCGCGATCATCCTTCAGTACCGCTTTGTGACTCCTGCGGTATACTGTAATTGATCGACGGTCGAGCGCTTGCAACTACGCTCATTGAAGCGGACTCGAACCGCATCTAGGCAAAGGCCCCGCTGGGGCCTTTGCGTTACCCCGACAACACGCCGACCAGGTGCTCGCGACTGAGATGCGGCTGCGGCGGTGGTGCTCCTTCGATGGCTTCCTTCGCTCGTTGCACAAGTGCTTCGTCTTCGGTGCAAGCCGTTGGGAGGTCCAACACCATGTTGACCCTGCTCCATCTCCGCCAAACGTCGACGTCTACGTTCGAGGCTTGGGACAAGATCGTGCGGGCAGCAGGCGGTTCATCGCCAAGGGGCTCGCCCACGGAACCAGCCAGGAAGCGCCGGTTCGCAGCATCGGACTGCACAGCATCCGTGAGGAACGGGGTTAGACGCTTATCTTGGATGTCAACGTAACGAGACGAGACTTCGAATGGATCCTCAGTCACCCTCAGCAGATCCCTGAGCTCGAGTGCGTATACGCAGCCAAGGCCTATCCCTCGGCCGAGGCTCGGGTTCGTTGACATCGCTGAGTCGGCGATGTTGACAAGTCCTGCTGCGGAGATTCGCCCGTGGGTAGTGAACTTGAGAGACCGATTCTGGATCGCTCCCATTGGGATGACAGCCGTGATTCGGTTTGCAACATCAGGATGAACCCACTGAGCGAGAGGAGCCATTCGCTGCGCCACACGGGTGAATTTCTCAGGATCGCGGAGCTGCCTGAGGATCTTGTCACCCCCTAAACCCACCATCGCTATACAAAACACACCGTCATCCCCGGGGAAGACAAGCGCCAGTAGGCCGGGCGCAAAGCCCCCAAACATCCCCGCCCTGAGGTCCGGATACTTGTTGTCATGGGTGCGATACCACATTGAGTGATAAGTGAATCCATCACTCTCACTCCACTCGGTTACCTCCGATCCCAGAGCTCGAAGCCATCTCGGAACTGGAGTTCTTCGGCCGCCGGCATCGACGACGAGATCACTGCTTATCTTTTCGCCGGTCGCCGTAACCACACCCGTGATCTTGGGAACCTCATCGGCATCAGACTTAGTGAGCAGGCCTTGGACTGAGACGCCGCGACGCACTTCCAGGTGCTGGGTGTTCTGGGCAGCCAAGGCCGTCAGACGCTCAAATGTCGAACGCCGCATTACTTCCGACCAGAGGAGTTCATCGCCCTCGACGTCCGGCGTCCCAGCAGCAGGCGAGAACGCCTTGAGACTTACTGGATAGGTGTTGGATTTCAGGATGCTCTCCCAGAGTTCAGGGAACTCCGATGTGAAGGTCTGCCGTATCCGGCCACCGAAGCCGTGGGGTTGTCGCAGCTGAGTAACTCCTGTTCGCTTCCACTCCCTCCACGCCACATCATTATTCTCAGGTGGGCCCTCACCGTCGCGTTCAAGGACCGTCACCTCATGACCATCTTTGGCGAGAAGCATCCCCGTGATAAGCCCCCCTGCCCCGGCACCGATGACCACCACACTCATATATCCCGCTCCCTACCAGACATGGAACGAGCCTACCCCTTGTAGTACTCCCGTGCCCTCTGAGCTACAGGGGAAGCCAGGACCCGCTCAGCTTCCTCGGGAGTGACGTCGGTTCGGTAGTGCATCTCGAAGAGTTCGTTGATCGACACGTCGAAGCCACCACCGGTCCGGACAACGGAGTCCCCAGGAGTCGCCTGTCCTTCTTGAATGACCCTTGCGTAGAAGCCTGGGCGCCCGGCTGCTCTGAACTCTTTCACCATGTCGCCCTTCTCCATCGCGTTGGCCAAGACCCAGCATGGAATTCTTGGAGCCGTCGCCTCAATAACTACATCACCAAACGAGAACCTATCCCCCACCATTACGTCTCCGTCGAAGGTATCGAAGACTAGGTTCTCACCGAACTTTCCAGGGGGAAGCGGCCGCCCGAGATGAGATTCCCACCAGTCATAGTCCTCCTGGGAGTACACATACACCGCCTGATCCAGTCCGCCGTGATGCTTC
>CAXMPE010000207.1:0-4736 GCA_964195245.1 uncultured Verrucomicrobiales bacterium
TTCCCCGAGCGAGGCGCATCCACCCGACGGGCCAAGGCCATTTGCGGCGAGTGCGCTGCACAACCTCAATGCCTAGAGTACGCCATTGTCAACGGCGAGCGGTTTGGTATCTGGGGCGGCTTAAGTGAGCGGGAACGCAGACGCCTTCGCAAGGATCGTGCTCTCCGCCAGCGCAAGGTTTCATAGACAGTTCTGTCACTCCGGCTACCGTAGGTGCCACCATCCCTCCAGACGGAAGAGACAAATGACTTACCTGGGTATCGCCCTCATTGTTCTAGGTATCGCTGCCATCTTGTACGGAGTCTTTGGTGGCCGAAAGAAGATTGGAAGTCGTGCTGACACCGCGGGTGGTAGCTCAACAGCAGCCGATCTGGTGGCCGGATCAGGGCCGGCTGTCACCGGCTTCCATGTAGAGGGTGATGAGGCCCGAGTCAGCTTTGATGTGACGCTCCCCGAAGGTGGGGCAGGAGAGCTCCTGCAGAACACGCTTATGGTTGCAGCACGAGCGTTCGTTGCCGAGAAGAAGCTCACACTCCCAATGGAGTCCGTGACTCGAGTGTCTTCAGTCGTTGACGGCGAGGTGGTGGCAACCCAAGACATATGGGTGCCAGAGCACGCCGCCGAGGGGTTCGCTGAGGATAAGACGGACTCGGTATCGGGTGATCCCATGGGTGATAGGCCCGAGATCAAAGTGAGCGATGTCGAGGTGCCGTCTGTGCCCGATGAGCTGTGGCAGTTGGCGGCCAACCTTGATCTTCCTCAAAGCGTGGACGCTGGGCTACGAGAGGCCGGGATCGATCCCGCTGCCGTAGACGCTCCTGAAATGATCCGCGGCGTCTTCAGCCATAAGGGATACAGCATCTCTGATAAGGGAGACTCCGCCTACGTTGCTTCCAAGGGCGGCGAGACGATCTATGTCTATAACGTGCCACATGCGAGCGAGGCTCATCCGGAGCTAGATGAGGGTGTCATTCGAGTCTTTGTCGCAGCAGCTGCTTCGGCTCGGACGGACAAGGCGATACTTGTTACGGCAAAGTACGCCCCGTTTTCCATCTACGCCAGAGAGAAGGCCAATCCCGATCTTCGGTTCATCAGCCGCGAGAGAATCCAGGAGTTCATCACCCAGCTCACCATGAGCTAGCTGAGAGGCGCAGCATTTGTTTGGTTTCACAACCGCTCAAACAGTGGGAATTGTCCTACTGGTCCTTGTCCATACAACGCTGGGGTTACTGCTGTGGAGATTCGCTCGACGGTTGTTGAATCAAGAGCCCGAGCCAAACGAAGACAACTGAGCCATGGGTTGGGCTTGGTTCTAGTTTTAGTCCTAGTTCTAGTTGCGACCGGAGGGAGCCGTCTTCCCCCCTACCGCGATCGACCGCTAAGCTCAGATCATGTTTGGAAACATACGCGGAGCTCAGCTCCTCATCATTTTGGTAGTGGTTCTTTTGTTCTTCGGAGCGAAACGCCTTCCCGATCTTGCTCGATCCCTCGGTTCGTCGGCGAAAGAGTTCAGAGCTGGACTTGAAGAAGGCGCCGAAGACATCAAGGAGGCGACCACTGAGATGGTCGCGGGTCGTGAAGACACTGCTGCTGAAATTGTTGAGGATTCCTCAGACTCCTAGCAACTGAATAGGCGGTTATACCGTTCCCCATGACATGGGTTGGATGATGTCCAACCCCATCACATGGGAAGAAGTCACCCTTCTGGCCGCCGCGCATCAGCGGCATTTTCGGTTAGAAAGAAGCCAGGGCGTCGGTGTAGTTGTCGAACTCTCTTTTGATCTTGAGAGAATCAGTGGCAACCACAGCCCGCACAATGCCCTCTTCGTCAAGAACGAAGGTGGCCCGCATGGCAGCGCCGACGGTTTCGTTGAACACGCCAAATGCCTGGGCCACTTCACCGTGAGGCCAGTAGTCGGCCAAGACGGGGAACTCGATGTTGTTCTCCGCTGCCCACTTGATGTTGGTGGGTACGGCGTGAACGGTAATGATGACAACCTTCGCGTCGGCTGAGGCAAGAGAGGAGTAATTGTCGCGAATCGTACAGACTTCGCCATCACAGATGCCGGTGAAGGGGAAGGGCATGAAGACAATCATGGCCTTGCTGCCCTTGAGGCTCTCGTTGGTCACGAGCTCTCGGTTCTGGTCGTACAGAGCGAATTCGGGGGCGGGCTTTCCGATCATGAGATCATTCCTTCGGGAGAGGCGAATGCTAATGGTAACGCGCTTGCTCCCCTGCTTTCGGGGGAGCTGTCGGGGGAGCCGACTGAGGGGGCACCGTTCACGGCCGTCTAACTAACAGGTTCCCCCGCTCCTTCGTCTGTTTGCACTCCTAGGTGGTAGGGAAGGTGTGGTTGAGTTTGTGCTCTGACGCCCCCTCTGGCTCGCTTCGCTCGCCTGTCTCCACCCGCAAGCGGGGGAGAAAGCGCGAAAGAGACTCGAGCTCTAGTGCTCCTAGAGGGTTGGTAGTTCGTCCAGCAACACTCTTGCAGCCCAACCCAGGGGGTCTTCAAGCTCTTCGGCGGTTGGGGCAGCCTCGTGAGTGGAAAGGATCTTGGGAAGCGTTTCGGGGCCCCAACGCTCTACTACTTCGTCACAGAAGGCCTCACCAGCTGCAATCCCGTCGTGTGTCGGCAGGGCCAACGTGGCGGTTGGTGTTGCTTCAGGTTCAAGGCTGCGGCTCACGAGGGCTCGCCTGATCTCCAAGAGGTCGAGCCCGTATTGATCAGCGAACCCTGCAACGAAGTGTCTCCGCATGCCACCAACCACAGCAAGTAACGCCTGTGCATCTAGGCGGGCCCCTTCGTTCTCACTCTCACCGAGGAGTCCGGTGAGGCCGCCCTCGCTAAACATTGCTTCGGCCTGCGACGGGTCGGTCATTCCCTGCATTTGGCCCATGATTTGGCCCATGTCAACGTCGATTCCGTTGAGGTATTCACCGAGGAGTGAGGCGTAGCGGGCTGCAATCCAGTCGACGTTTGAAAGGCGAAGGTGGAGGGCCTCGTGCAGTGAAGCCCACAAGCGGAGTTGGCGAGCATCGAGGGAGTGCTCACGAGCAAACGCCTCAAGCGTTGGCACGATGAGGTAGCCCCGCGGTGCGGGTGCGACCAGCCCAACGTCGAACCCTCCAAAGGCCTGGTGGGAGATGCCGCCGATGAGTGAGCCAAGCTGCATGCCGATCATCGAAGCTGCGATGGGAGCCATCATGGAGTTTTCACCGCCGAGGCGACCGCCCAGCGGCTCCGCCAGGTAGTCAAAGGTTCCCAGGTTGTCTCTGGTCCAGGTGGCTCGATCCACCGGATCGATCTGGCCGCCGTCAAGGGTTGGCAACCCACTGAGGGTTGCTGTCTGCAGTAGGGCGAGGTTTCCAAGCTCCTGATACTCATCGGTCAGCGCTGGATCGAGCGGCTCTCCTGGGCCAGCGAGGCTCATGGCGATTTCCTCGATAAGTTTGCGGTTGACCGGACCGGGCTGATTGAACAGCTCCATCATTCGTTCAAAGATGTTGTCGCTCATACGCCTTCTGGCCTCCGGTCAAGTGTCAGAGAAATGGAGATAGGTTGGCCGTCACGAAGGAGGTCCACCTTCACCGTTTGATCGGCTCGGTAGTACCGCATGAGGGCCGCAAGCTCTGGCATCGTTCTAATTGGATTCCCGTCGAACGCCACAATGATGTCGTCCACCAACGCTCCAGCCTCGCCAAACGCAGAACGCTCTACGAGATCGGTCTCTCCCTCGCCAAGGATCTCAGCGATGCGAGCTCCAGCCGGCTGGATGATGCCATCTTGCAAGCTCTCGTTGTGTGTCGTTCCCAGAATCCCCAAGAAGGGATGTTCTACCTTGCCTCCCTCCACGAGGGTTGACGCGATGTTCAAGACGAGGTCCACGGGGATGGCGAACCCAAGTCCCTCGGTGTCGGAACCGGTGGACTTTGCGGTGGTGATCCCAATCAGTTCGCCGTTCGCGTTGAGTAGTGCCCCTCCGGAGCTTCCGCCCGAGATAGGCGCATCAGTCTGGATGAGCCCAACAAGCGCTGGCAGATCCCGATCCGCGATGGAGAGTTGTCGTCCAAAGGCAGAGATGATGCCGGTGGTTACCGACGGCCCGCCCTGGAGGCCCCTGGGGTTGCCAACAGCTATGGCAGTGTCCCCGATTGCGAGAAGTGTGTTGTTGCCCAGTGGAATGGGCGGGATCAACCCGGCGGGAATCTTGATGACGGCCACGTCGGTGAGGGGGTCAGCACCCACAAACTGTGCTTCGAGAACCCGACCGTCGAGAAGTTCCACTTCGATCTTCTCAGCGTCAGCTACAACGTGGGCGTTAGTGACTAGGTGTCCTTCTTCTGTAAACCCGACCGCTGAACCGGTGGCGAACCCCACGAGCTCTCCGTCTTGATTGGACGCTGAGACGAGCACGCGCGCTATGGAGGGCATAGCCTTAGCCGCCAATGCAGCGAGCCCTGTGGATGGGCCCTCGGCGTTTTCGATCACGGTGAAGGAGGGACTGCTGCTGTTGAGATCAATGGCGTCCATCGCCACCAAACCCCCAAGTGTTGCGCCTCCGCCGACGAGGCCCCCGATGACGGCAGCGGCTAGGAACTTCCCCCTGCGCGGCTTCCTAGGCTCCGGAGCGACCACAACCGCGGGTTCGGTGAAGGAAGGCTGGGAGATAGGCCCAGCAGGCCACCATGTCACATCGTTCAACTCGTCGGTCGGTTCCATTCTGGAAAGTCTAAG
>CAXMPE010000208.1:0-10313 GCA_964195245.1 uncultured Verrucomicrobiales bacterium
CGTTGCTGGGCCCGTCGGGTTGTGGGAAGACAACCCTCCTCAGAGTGATTGCCGGGCTTGAGCGGCCCACCTCAGGAAGGGTCTTGCTCGAGGGGCAAGAGATAACCGGTCCCGATTTCTACCTGGCCCCTGAGAAACGCCGTATTGGCATGGTCTTCCAAGATGGCGCTCTCTTCCCTCACATGACAGTGGCCCAGAACATTGCCTATGGGCTCCCTAAGGGGGCTGATCGTGAAGCCGAGGTGAGCGAACTCTTGGACTTGGTGGACCTCACTGGTTTGGGTGATCGCCGTCCCGACACCCTTTCGGGTGGCCAAGCTCAGCGAGTCGCCCTAGCTAGAGCTCTGGCTCCCAAACCTGAGGTGCTTTTGCTCGACGAGCCCTTTTCCTCGCTCGACGCTGAGTTGCGGCTGCGTGTGCGGAGTGAGGTGGCTGGTCTGTTGAGGGAGCTAGCCATTACCTCGATCTATGTCACACATGACCAAGAAGAGGCGTTTGTGCTCGGCGATCGGGTGGCGGTCATGAAAGAGGGGACAGTGGTCCAGGTTGGCACTCCCGCTGAAATCTATGACTGCCCGGGTTCCATGTGGCTTGCTGGGTTTGTGGGCAAGGCCAACCTCATCGCAGGAATCGTCACAGGCAATGTCGCGGCCACTGCGTTGGGCGATGTCGCGGTCATTGGCGACACTCCAGGGGAACGATCGATCCTGCTGCGCCCCGAGCATTTGTCCCTGAGCGATGGTGATGCTGTCACTGTTCGCTCAGTGGAGTTCTACGGGCATGACACCGCCTATTCGGTGAGATTTGGCGATCAGGAGCTAATGATCCGTTCTCTAGGCTCACCCCGTTTCGACGTAGGAGATACCGCCGATATCGCCTACATCGGGCCCCCCACGCCCGCGTATTAGTGAGCTAGTTCAAAGCTCTGCAAAATAGCACTAGCGCCATGGTGTTATTAGGATTGTGCCTACCCCACGATTGGCAGTTTCATGCGCACTAGTCCGGTCCGATTCCTTGGTTTTGTCGCTGTTTTGGCAATCATCACCTCGGCGTGTGGGAGCGGTGATCAGGAGTCGCTTACTGTGTATTCGGGGCGTTCGGAGAACCTCGTTGCACCATTGCTGGAGATGTTCACTGAGGAGACCGGTATTGAGGTAGCGGTTCGCTACAACAGCTCGTCAGACCTTGCACTCCTAGTCGAGTTAGAGGGTGATCTCAGCCCAGCCGATGTCTTCATCTCCCAGAGCCCTGGCGCTCTGGGATTCCTTGATCAGTTGGGGGTGCTCGATCAGCTCGATCCTGAAGTGTTGGCGTCGGTTGCTCCTGAGCACCGAAGTGATGATGGCCGTTGGGTAGGACTCTCCGGTCGGGTTCGAGTGTTGGTGTACAACAAGAACCTTGTCTCCACTGAGGATTTACCAACCTCAATCTTCGACCTTACCGATCCGGCCTTCGCTGGTCAGGTAGCCGTGGCGCCTGCGAATGGCTCTTTTCAAGACTTTGTGACTGCTCTGAGGTTTAGAGCGGGTGAGGAGGCTACTGCTGATTGGTTGGCGGCGATGGCTGCCAACGGAGCGCCAACCTACGCGAACAACTCGGCGATTGTTCAGGCCGTGGGCCTGGGAGCGGTGCCGATGGGTTTAGTAAATCACTATTACAATCACCGCGCTGTTGCCGAAGATCCCGACGTGGCGTCGGTCAATCACTACTTCGACGAAGGTGATGTGGGTTCTGTGATCATTGTGACGGGTGCCGCGGTGCTCAATTCATCCGAACACTCCGACGCGGCCAATGAACTGGTGGCCTTCTTGCTCTCGCCAGAAGCTCAAGGGTTCTTCGCCCACGAGACGTTCGAATACCCGCTGCTACCGGGGATCGATACCGCTGGTGGCGTACCGAGTCTTTCGCAGGTCAGCTCAACCAGCTACGACATCAGCTCGCTCGAGGGCGGGTTGGAACGCACACTCGAGATGATTCACGACAGCGGGCTCAGCGGCTGAACCGCCCCCACCTAACGACGGGTTCTTCGCATCACCCGGATGTTGGGGATGTTGACGTCTTCAACCGTGACGAAGGCATCGGGGTTCACTTCACGAACGATACCGAGCGCTTCGGGGACCCGTTTGCGCTCGAGTGCGGCGAAGGCCAAACGGACCTTGCCAGTGAGCCCTTCAGCGTTGAGTACGGTTACCAAGAATCCGGCCTTTCTGAGTTCTTTGGCTGGCGACTCGGACTCGACCGGGGTAAAGATCCTGATGACTTGCTTTCCAAGGGCGAGTCGCTCGTCGAGCCAACCACCTGCGAGGGTGCCAGCCGCGTAGCCGGCAGCGAAGGTAAGAGCCCGACTGGGCGAGTCGAGGTTAGAAAAGACCGCTGCGGCCGCAACGAGCCAGGTCAAGCTCGCAAAGAATGCCATGGTTGATGCGAGGTACTTGCGTCCGCGAATCAGCAGAATGATCCGGAACGTAGACATCGTGACTTCAACGATGCGCAGAACGAAAATGGCACCGAGAGCTGCGAGAGGATTCAGGGATTGAAAGAATTCAGTCATGGTGTTTGCTCAGCCTATCCCCAACAGTGGCGAGAAGCGTTCCAATGGCGCCACCCGCCGCCGTCGGTGACTAGCCAAGCGGCGACAGCGATATTGGTCTGCGGGTCCCAGATGGACCCATCTTCCCAACCAGCCTTCGTAACCCTCGGGCCCCACAAGCTATGAAGGTGTTGAAATAGCCCTGAAGCTGTCGAAATAGGGTTTTTGGCGTTCGGATTG
Source organism: uncultured Verrucomicrobiales bacterium (assembly GCA_964195245.1). Lineage (GTDB taxonomy): Bacteria > Actinomycetota > Acidimicrobiia > Spongiisociales > JAENVV01 > CAXMPE01. The sequence goes on from CAXMPE010000208.1 coordinate 2,771, forward strand.
CCGCCACTTTCACACTGCATCACTTCGATGGCTCGATCAACATGATCGGTGGGGAAGTAGACCGCAACGAGCTCACGCCAGTCCTCGGCGCTCGTAGGGTGCGTCGGAATGAGATGCCCAATTCCTCGCCTTTGGAATACGCAGACTGAGTCGATCAGCGGTGGTTCGCAGCCGAAGTATTGGTTGAAGTTCTGCTCTTGCGTGGGGTCAAGAATCTGAGGTGCGTCCCAGCTGACCGAGAGCGGTTCTTCCACGGCCCTCAGCAACGCGAACGTTTCAACGAGCGCGATGGCCGGTACCGCCGATGATGGTGGGGCCTCTGTCGAGGCGACGTTATAGGCGCCGCCCACAAAGAAGGTGGCGATGATCATTGATAGACCAAGAAGAGATGTTAAGAATGAACGCATAGGAACCCTTTGACGATGGCGCGAAGCCAGAACTCACGGGTGGGGGGTGATCGCCGTTCAGGAGTAGTTCTCCCGGTGGCCGATCAAGGCAGGGCGTCTAGCGCTGCACCGTACAGTGTATCAGGATTGTTTTGAGACCGGCAACTTTTGCAAGCGGGCGAGGGGCTTTAACTACTCGGCGTTCCGAACACCTGAATCTCCTCGATGGAGATGTCGTTGAAGCCCACCGTTGTGTCTTCGCCAGATCCAATGGCCTGGGAATCGAACCAAGAGCGAATGACGATGGTCAGGGTGGTGGAGCCACGGGTGTTGTAGATGATGACGGGCAAGGCGCCGGGCTGGTCGGGGAGCGCTTCCACCTGAGGCGTAGTGGCGTCGTTCGTAGACAGGTTGATGGCGTTGACCCTATGGTTCGCGAGGAATCGATCCCCTGAAAGGTTTGTGAAGCCGATCCCGCTGATGTCATACGGGCGGTCGAACTTGAGAGTGAGGGTGAGTTGGGTGTTTTCACCCATGGGGGCGTTCCAGTCGTTGGCTCCACCATCGTGCAACGCCGCACAAGGGTGGTTGCCGTACTCCGCTTCACACTCTGGGGTGTATTGCGCTTGGATTGTCACGGTTGGTTCGGCCACAGTCGCAACAGTCGTCTCTGAGACCACAGGCACTGTATCTTCGGTCGAGCCGCCACCAAAGGTACGCACCATCAGCGCGATCACGAGGACACCGATGAGCACTCCACCGGCGATGATTGCGGTGCGCATGGCTGCGGTTGTATGGATCATCGGTTGAGGGGCCACAGGAAGCTGTGATGTTCCTAGCCGAGCACCGCACTCTTCGCAGTGCCGATTTGTGGTGGGGTTGGCCGATCCGCAAAGCGGACAGTGAACTTCGTGGGTCTGTCGGCCCTCTGGCTGGTTTGCTGGTGGCATGTCGGGCTCACCCGAGAGCGTGAACTCCGCTGCGGTGTCGTCAGCGAGTGGAGACATCCACTCGCCACACGAGGGGCAAAACTCGTCGTCCGGAGAGACTTGACTGCTGCACTTGGGACACGTTTGGTAAGCCATCACTGGGTATTGTGCCATGTACGAGCTTTTTCGTTGGTTTATCGAATCACCGACAGTGCGGCCTCAGCTGGACAGCGCAGGATCTGGGTCGCCATCTAGTGCGTTGCGCCACTCTGTGTCACAGCAAAGCGGTAGGATCGCTGCTTGATGCAATACTTTTGTGAGAGCTGCCAATATCGATCCGGGCGCTGGATGGGCTTCTGTCCGCAATGTCAGATTGACCAACCGTTGACTGAGGAAACCAAGTCCAGCGTTGCCGGCCGGAAGCGTAAGACCACCAGGCCAGCGGTTGTTTCGCTCAAGACCGGAGGCGAGCCGCCGCCTCGGTTGTCAACCAACATCGGTGAGTTAGATCGGGTGCTTGGCGGCGGGGTGGTGGCTGGAGCGGTCATACTTTTGGGTGGTGAACCAGGGGTTGGTAAGTCCTCGTTGTTGCTGCAGGTCGCGGGACAGTTGGCCGAAGAAGGCCGTGAGGTGCTGCTTGCCACCGCAGAGGAATCAGCAGAACAAGTGAGCCTCCGAGCCAGAAGGCTTGGGGTCGACTCTGATCATGTCCGACTCGTCGCTGACGATGATGTCGACGGCATCTTGGCTGTGGCTGATGAGCTGAAGCCCAGCCTCATGATCATTGACTCAATCCAAAGCGTACGAGTCGCTGATTCCGGGGGAGCTACCGGGGCGGTCAGTCAGGTTAGGGAAAGCTCAATGCGCATCATTCGCTTCGCCAAAGATCACAACATTCCCACAGTGTTAGTTGGCCACGTGACCAAAGACGGCGGCATCGCCGGGCCCCGAATGCTTGAGCACATGGTCGACGTGGTCGCGTACTTGGAGGGCGACGCAGACCGAGGGTTACGGGTGCTGCACTCGCTCAAGAACCGATTTGGTGCCACCAATATCTCAGGTTTATTTGAGATGACTCAAGAAGGGCTTCTCGAGGTTCCGGATCCGTCGGCAGCTTTTGTTGGCGGCTGGGATGGCGCTGCCGCAGGCTCAGTCGTTTTCCCAACCGTGCAAGGGCGCAGGACTTTCCTTGTTGAGGTGCAAGCGTTGGTTGTACCTTCACAGGCCCCGTCGCCGCGGCGTTCCGTTCGAGGGATCGAGTCGGCAAGGGTTCATCAGCTCCTGGCGGTTCTGCAACGAAGCGCCGGCACCGACTACTCAGGCTTTGAGGTGTATGTGTCGGTGGTAGGAGGTTTCTTGGTACGAGAGCCAGCGGCTGACGCTGCGGTAGCAATCGCTCTGGCATCAGCGTTCAAAGGACAACCCGTCGGGAGGGTTGCTGCATGGGGAGAGGTTGGTCTCACGGGCGAAGTACGGGCCGTCCCGGCAGGAGACAGGCGGGCTGCGGAGGCCTCGAGGCTGGGGCTTGCCTCCATCGGCCCAAAGGACCACGCGACGCTTCCAGAGATGCTTGCGGCGGTCAAGCTGTTCTAGTTCATTGGCTGCAACAAATATGGGTGTAGGCGACTAGCCTCGCTATGGATGGATGCCACTCGAGGTGAATTTCTAGACGCGCTGAGCCAACTTGCTCCCGGTACTGCGGTTCGCAAGGCGTGTGAGCGCATCATCCAGCAGCACAAAGGCGCTCTCCTGGTGCTTGGCGTGGACCGTGGCGTCGAGGCTGTGTGCACTGGGGGCTTCGAGCTGTCCTCGTGCCCGTTCTCGGTTGCCCGCATGGGTGAGTTGGCCAAGATGGACGGCGCCATCATCATCGATGCTGATGTGACCAAGATCCTCAAAGCGAACGTACACCTGGTTCCTGACTCATCCATCCCGACCGCAGAGACGGGATCTCGCCACCGGACAGCTGAGCGGGTTGCTGTCCAGACGGGGAAGCCGGTTGTCTCCATTAGCGAGCATCGCGGAGTGGCGACGCTTTTCTTCAAGGGCGTCAAGCACGAACTTGAGACCCCCGCTGCGGTTATCGCTCGAGTCAACGAATCCTTGCATACCCTCGAGCGGTTTAGGCGGCGTCTCGATGACGCCATCGAGCGGCTCGATACGGCCGAAGTGAATGGGTTGGTCAACGGCCGACACGTGGTGACGGTATTGCTGCGTGCCGAGCTGGTTTCTCGGATAGCGACCCAAATCGAGAGCGACACTGTGGCTCTGGGTGGGGAGGCCGAAGTGGTTCGGCTGCAGACAGGGGACCTGATGTCTGGAGTCCCCCAGGTCACCGACCTTGTGTTCAGGGACTATCTCCTTCACCCAACGAAGAAGGCCACTACACAAGCGCATGCAAACCTCCACGACGTTGCAGCGGTTGATCTTTCTGACATCTACGTGGTTGCGGACTCGATAGAGGTTGGACATCCTGATACTGAGGTTGCTCCCCGTGGGTATCGGATTCTCTCAGGAGTTCCCCGCCTCCCCGACAGCGTCGTGAAGGCAATTATCTCCCACTTCCCATCATTCGAGGCTCTCCTCACGGCTGAAGTCCACCAGTTGGCAGAGGTTGACGGCATTGGGTCAACTCGAGCTGCCATCATTCATCGCTTTATCGATCGGCGGATGGAGTTGGCCGGTCGGGTCGACCTATAGGTGTTGGCTGCCGTTTCGTAGGTTGCGCAATCGAAGCAGTAGAATCATGCCTCCTCTCCACGTCTGAAGGCTATGGCAACAAAGAAAACCTATAAATTCAAGGCTCGCGACAAGGTCGTTCATCCTCATCACGGCGCAGCCACGGTCAAGAGACGGACCAAGAAGAAGGTGCTCGACAAGAACATCGAGTATTACGTTCTTGAGATCGCCACCGAACCCCTGACAGTCCTCGTCCCCGTCGATCGGGTTGATGGGATTATCCGTCCCGTCATCTCCAAGACAGCCGCTCGGAAAGTCTTCGCAACGTTCCGTGAGGAGCCCCAAGACTCGGGGTCCAACTGGAGTCGTTGGTACAAGGTGCTCAACGAAAAGATGACGTCGGGAGATATCTACCAAGTAGCAGAGGTCGTTCGGGATCTCACGTTCGCTCAGCAGACGAAGGGTATTTCTCCTGCTCTCAAAAGAATGCTCTCGAAGGCTCGTTTGACGCTGTCATCAGAGCTTCAGTTCGCCCTCGAATCAACCGAAGAAGAAGTCATCAAAAAGATTGACAAAGCGCTACCAAAGATTGAGGCCGCCGAAGAGTAGCTTCTCTCGGAAAGGGGCTTTCGTGCTTGTCGAAGCCATACGCCTTTCCGTAACCCTTATCGCCACGGTTATTGGGTACCGAAGCGATTTCGGGTCTTCCCTCGTCGTTGATGGGCACGAAGCGCTGGGCGCTCTCTTGGGTGCCCTAGTTGGGTACATTCTTGGGGGACTGTTCGGCCGATTGTACGCAGCGCGGGTCGACGGCTTCGCCCGGTCCTTCTCGATTGGTTCAACCGGGCCCCAGATGTTGGCTGCGATTGTGGGATCTATGGTCGGCCTTGTATTTGGGCTAGTGCTTGCTCTCCCTTTGGTCTTCCTTGGGGACCTCGTACTGGCAATTCCGACATACCTTCTCGTAGTCGTCATGTCCTCTGGGTTCGCAGCCCGATTCTTCACTAACCACGCGGTGGACTTCCTCGCCAACGTCGGTGTTCGGCCCACTTCTGCTTTGGTTTCGCGCCGCCTAGGTGCTGCCGAGTCGGTGTTCTTGCTCGACTCATCTGCCGCCATTGATGGCCGCATCCTGGACATGGTGAGCACCAAACTGATTGAGGGCACGCTTTGGATTCCTGGCTTCGTTCTTGACGAGATGCAGGGCCTGGCCGACGCTGCAGATACGTCTAAACGCAGGCGGGGGATTCGAGGCCTTGACGTTGTCCACGCACTTCGGGCGCATCTAGAAGTGGTCGTGCTCGACGAGACAGTCCCCGAGATTGATGATGTTGACGCGAAGCTGGTGCACCTCTGCTCTGACTCAGGAGCAGGCCTCATCACAACTGATCAGCACCTTGCGAAGTCTGCTGAGGTTCGTGGCATTCGAGTCGTCAACCCGGCTGTGATCGCTGATCATCTCAAGCGCAAGGTCAATGTTGGCGAGAAGCTCTCAGTCTCTGTGTCGAAGGCGGGGACCCAGACTGGTCAAGGCGTCGCATACCTCGACGATGGAACAATGGTGATTGTGGAAGAGGCCCAAGGAGAAATTGGCAACGAGCTCTCGGTAGAGGTGGTCTCCACAACCAAGTCCGCGGTGGGTCAACTCCTCTTCGCTCGCCGAGTCTGAGTATTCTCTCCAGTCATGGAGCAAACAGAGACATGGGCTGTAGTGGTCGCCGCCGGTTCAGGACTCCGGTATGGCGGTCCCAAGCATTCACTCTTACTCAATGACGAACCTCTTTGGTCGATAGCCCGAGGTCGGTTACTTGCAGGCGGAGTTGATAACGTTGTGGTAGTCGGGGACGTACCAGGCGGTGTCCCTGGAGGGCGACGACGCCAAGACTCTGTCAACAATGGGCTTGAAGCAGTGCCTGATTCTGCTCAGTGGATACTCGTCCACGATGCCGCCAGACCAGCCGCATCGGTCGACCTAGTCCGGCAGGTCATCTCTCGGCTACAGGTAGGCGACGTTGATGGCGTGGTACCTGCAGTGCCCGCGCGAGACACTATGAAACAGGTCGAAGGAGACCTTGTTGTTGGAACGGTTGATCGGGTGTCGCTAGTTGCTGTACAGACCCCGCAGGGCTTCGGGGCAAAGGCGTTGCGCCGAGCCCACCAGTTCGTGGATGTGGATGTCACGGACGACGCCGAGATGATCGAGCTCTCTGGCGGCGCGGTTGCCGTTATCCCGGGGGAACTCAAGAACGCCAAGGTCACCTTCGCTGGTGATCTGGAACGGATAGCGGAGACGTTATGAGGATCGGATGGGGATATGACGCACATCAATTTGCAGACGAGGGCGGCGTGCTCCTTGCGGGTGTGCTGGTAGAACAAAAGCGAGGTATCGACGCGACCAGCGATGGCGACGTAATGGCCCATGCCGTCACTGACGCTCTCCTTGGCGCGGCGGCTCTGGGGGATCTGGGCACGTTTTATCCGTCATCCGATCCTAAATGGGTCGACGTAGACAGCATGTCGCTGTTGGCTGACGCTGTGACTCGGGTGGCAGAACTCGACCTTTCCCCACAACAGATAGACGTGACAGTCATTGCAGAGACAGTCCGAGTGTCCCCGCACCGTGAGAGCATTCGCAATTCGCTCGCCGCGGCCCTGGGTCTGGACTTGGGGTCTGTCTCCGTCAAGGCGACCTCGACCGATCGAATGGGGTTCCTTGGCAGGGACGAAGGTCTGGCAGTCGTTGCAACCGTGGTCGTCTCCTAACCTGTGGTGATGCACCTTCACAATACGCTCGGCCGCTCATTGCAGGAGTTCGTTGCTCGCGATGAGGGCAAGGTCTCCATGTACATGTGCGGTCCCACCGTTCAGTCTGCGCCTCATCTTGGGCATGGGCGTGCGTACGTGTTCTTTGATGTGTTCGCCAGATACTTCACCTGGTTGGGGAACGACGTCACCTATGTCATCAATGTCACCGACGTGGACGACAAGATCATTGAAGCAGCCCATAGGAGTGGCGTTGAGTTCCGAGCACATGCTCAAGCGATGGAGAAGCAATTCTTCGACGGCATGGACGCTTTAGGTAACCGTCGCCCCGAGGTAGCGCCTCGTGCCACAGAACACATTCCGCAGATGCTCGAGCTCATAGCGAGACTCATCGAGAACGGCCACGCTTACGCCGCTGGCGGCGATGTCTACTTCTCCGTCAGAACCCATGACAGCTATCTAGCGCTCTCGGGTCGGAACCTCGATGACATGCAGGCCGGTGCCCGAGTTGATGTCAATGACAAGAAGCGAGACCCGATGGACTTTGCGCTCTGGAAGGGAGCCAAACCAGGCGAGCCGTCGTGGGAATCCCCGTGGGGCTCTGGCCGGCCGGGATGGCACATTGAGTGCTCGGCGATGGCGTCGGAGTACCTCGGCATCAACTTCGATATCCATGGTGGCGGCTCTGACCTGATCTTTCCGCACCACGAGAACGAGATAGCTCAGACACGTGCTGCGACTGGCGAGGAATTCGCGAGGTACTGGCTGCACAACGGCATGCTCAAC
>CAXMPE010000209.1:0-4677 GCA_964195245.1 uncultured Verrucomicrobiales bacterium
GCAGAGTTCTTGGTCGTTCTCGAAGCGGTCACCGACGCGGCAATGACGGGCGGGCCGGGCCCTGCAATGCAAGCGGTCCTCGAGGTAACGGGGATGATCTCTGAGATCGAGGCCGACGGCACCATTGAAGCGCTTGGGCGAGTCGAGAACTTGCGGGAGCTTCTGGTCGGGGTGGATGAGTTCCTTGAGCTCAGACGAAACCAACCCATCGACGAGGTCGATTGGGACGAACTCAGCGGGGTTGAGCAGCTCAACGAGTACCTCGCCACCGTGTCGTTAGTTTCAGAGCTCGACGCCCTCGACGACTCGGGTTATTTCACGCTCATGACCATCCATAACGCCAAAGGGCTTGAGTACCCGGTTGTGTTCCTTGCCGGGCTGGAGGAAGGGGTGTTCCCGCACATGCGGTCCCTAGGCGAACCTGAGCAGCTCGAAGAGGAGCGTCGCCTGGCCTACGTGGGCATCACCCGCGCTCAGGACCAGCTCTTTCTGACGCTGGCAACCAAACGCAGCTTGTGGGGCGGAGCTAATTACAACAGTCCCAGCAGGTTCCTGAAGGAGATCCCTAGAGGTCTCATGGAAGAGCACAAGGCCCAACCCACCTCGGTGCGACCGTTGAGCCGTGCCCCATCGGGCTCCAAGCTCGCTCCCGGATCGGTGTCAAAGGGGGACCGAGTCCAGCACGATACTTACGGTGTTGGCGTCATCCGCGAGCTGTCGGGAAGCGGCGAGAGGACAGAAGCCTTAGTGAGGTTCGAGTCAGGCGGCGACCGGCGGTTGTTGCTGGCCTGGGCCCCTCTCCGCCGCGCGTAACAACCCCCAAACCCAACTAGAACTACAACTACAACTAGAACTAGAACTAGAACTAGAACTAGAACTACAACTACAACAACAACCAGCCCCAACCCCAGCCCCAAAGCGTCGCATTCGACGCGTGGAGCCCAGAGTTCGCTGGTGCCAGCAGTGCCCTATCCACGGGCCAGGCCCTAACGGAGGTCCGCAGGGGGTTGGTTGTGCTGCAGTCGTGGGCTGTGGCTGTTTTAGTTCTAGTCCTAGTTAGTCCCTGTTGGTTTAGGGACTTGATGGGGTAGTAATGTTTGGGCATGCCGCGACGGATTCTCATTGCTAAGCCAGGTCTCGATGGCCATGATCGCGGCGCCAAAGTTATCGCCCGGGCGCTCCGCGATGCAGGCAACGAGGTGATTTATACCGGTCTCCATCTCTCACCCGAAGAAGTTGTTGAGGCTGCGCTACAAGAGGACGTGGTCGCTGTGGGTCTCTCCACGCTTTCGGGCGCCCACATGACTCTTTTCACCCGGGTTGTTGAGTTGCTTCGGGAACAAGATATGGGTCAGGTTATTGTTTTTGGGGGAGGCATCATTCCACCCAAAGATGCTGAGGCGCTCAAGGAAAAGGGCGTCGCCGAAGTGTTCACCCCAGGCACACCGCTTGCCGAGATCTCGCGGTGGGTCGACGAAAACGTACCAAACAGTTGATGCCTCGGAGGCTTCCTAATGAAAGTGCATGAGTATCAGGCCAAGTTGCTAATGGGCCAACGTGGCATCGCTGTGCCTGAGGGAAGGGTTGCGACCACGCCTGCGGAGGCACGTGCCGCCGTGAGGCCGCTAGTGGAGGCTTCAGGCAATAACGTTGTGGTCGTCAAGTCTCAGATCCACGCCGGTGGTCGAGGCAAGGGTCGCTTCCTCGAGCATCCGGATCTCGGGGGAGTGAACGTAGTCCTCGACGGTCTCGAAGGGGGTATAGAGGCCGTCGAGGAGAAGGTGGAAGCCCTGGCTCAACAGATGCTTGGGTCGACGCTTGTCACCATCCAAACCGGACCGGCTGGCAAGCAGGTCAATACCTTGTATATCGAGCAGGGGATAGGTATCGAGACGGAGCTGTATCTCTCTGTTGTCTTGGACAGGGCGGTCTCTCGCCACATCATCATGGCGTCCACTGAAGGCGGGACCGAGATTGAAGTGGTGGCTGAAAACAGTCCAGAGAAGATCCTCAAGGAGACGATTGATCCGGGGGTGGGGCTGCTCGACTTTCAAGCCGCACGAATGTCGAGGGCTTTAGGACTCACTGGGGATTCGTTCAGGAACGGTGTGAGCTTCATGAAGACCCTCGCCGAAGCAGCAGTCGACTGGGACACCGACATGATCGAGATCAATCCCCTTGTCGTGACCACCGATGGCCAGGTCATGGCACTGGACGGCAAGATGAGCTTCGATGCCAACGCTATGTTCAGGCACCCAGACATCGCGGCGATGCAGGACCCCACTGAGGAGGATCCTTCAGAGATGGAGGCAGCAGAGTTCGACCTCTCGTTCATCAAGCTTGATGGATCCATTGGCTGCATGGTCAACGGAGCTGGGCTTGCAATGGCGACCATGGACATCATCAAGGTCTTCGGAGCCGAACCTGCCAACTTTCTGGACGTTGGGGGAGGCGCCACCGCCGAGAAGGTTGCTGCGGCGTTCAAGATCATCACCCGTGACCCCAACGTGAAGGGCATCTTCGTCAATATCTTTGGCGGGATCATGCAGTGCGACACCATTGCCAGTGGCGTCGTCGCCGCGGTCAAGGAGACAGGGCTCGACATGCCTTTGGTTGTCCGTCTTGAGGGCACCAACGTAGAGCTGGGTAGGCGGATCTTGGATGAGTCGGGACTTGCGCTGGTCACAGCGATCGATATGAAAGATGGAGCCCAAAAGATTGTGGAGCTAACCAAATGAGCGTCCTCGTCAACAGAGACACCAGGCTCTTGGTGCAGGGGTTGGGCCGAACAGGCCAATTTCATGCCGATAAGTCGGTTGCCTATGGCACCAACGTGGTGGCTGGAGTGCATCCGTCGAAAGCGGGGACCAGTGTCACTTTCGAAGGAGAAACTGATCACTCTGGCGTTCCAGGTCGTGCTGATCGCTACTCGGTTGACGTCCCTATCTTCGGTTCCGTGACCGAAGCGATGACGCAGACGGGTGCCAACGCTTCAGTTGTGTTCGTTCCGCCGCCGTTCGCCGCTGACGCCATTATGGAAGCCGCTGAGGCTGGAATGCCTCTTATTATCTGCGTAACTGAAGGAATCCCGGTCAACGACATGGTGCGCGCAAAGTCATACATCGCCGACAAGGGCGTCCGCCTCGTGGGACCCAACTGCCCGGGGGTGATCACTCCCAAGGAGTGTCGCATTGGGATCATGCCGGGGTATATCCACCAGCCGGGACGCATTGGTGTCGTTTCTCGTTCTGGAACCCTTACGTATGAGGCGGTGCACCAACTCACTCAGAACGGTCTGGGTCAAACCACCGCCATCGGCATTGGTGGCGATCCGGTCAATGGCACCAACTTCATTGACTGCCTCAAGCTGTTCAATGACGACCCGGCAACTGAGGGCGTCATCATGATCGGTGAGATCGGCGGAACCGCTGAAGAAGAAGCCGCCGAATGGATTACAGCGAACATGACCAAACCGGTCGCCGGTTTCATTGCTGGGACCACCGCCCCGCCCGGGAAGCGGATGGGCCACGCCGGCGCAATCATTTCTGGCGGAAAGGGCACGGCTTCGGACAAGATCGCCGCCTTGGAAACTGCCGGTGTCGTCGTTGCGCCAACCCCTACTGACATGGGGAACGCGATGATGGAAGCGATGCAGAACGCGGGTCTGGTCTGAGAATCGGCGTAGCACATTGGCTCTGCGTTGACTGAGCTGCTGGCTGCCTTTGGAGTAGGGGTCATGGGAGGCCTCACTCCCGGGCCACTGCATGCGCTGATCGTTGCTACGGCCTTGAAGAGAGGGACTCGGCCGGCGCTTCGCTTAGCAGTGGCGCCCTTACTGTCGGACCTGCCTGCGGTAGCGCTGAGCCTCTTGGTGGCCGCAACGATGTCCGACGGTGTAGCTCGGTCGCTCGCGATTATTGGTGGCCTTTTCCTCATCGCTCTGGGAGTGAAGTCCATTGGGGCGGCAGAGGAGTCCGCGTTACCTCCCGAGTCGGATCAAGCGCTCAAGGACTACTTCCGCGGGGCTTTCGTCAACGTCCTCAACCCGAACCCGTGGCTGTTCTGGTTAGGTGTCGGGGCGCCGCTGCTGCGTAACAGTTGGAGCAAGGGGGTCGGCTACGGCTTCCTCTGGTTACTGGTCTTCTACGTTGGCCTCGTAGGGGTCAAGATCGTGTTTGCAATCGCAATTGGTACTAGCCGCGAACGGCTTACCAAGAAGTAGCTAGATCGATCGGTCGTGGCAAGCACCGGTCTGCTCCTTCTTGTGGGCGCATGGCTGATCTGGAAGGGCGCAAGCGGGCAACTTTGAGTGAGGTAGCTGAGGAGTTAGTCAGCGTAGGCGTCTTCGGCTCGGGCTAGTAGATCCAGCTTGAAGTCAAGCGATGCGAACGAGGCCATGATGGCGTTGGCAGTGAGTCGATGCAGGTCGGCCTTTGTGAACTCCTGATGTTCCACGAGTTGCTCCATCTCGAAGGTCATCGACGATTGGCTCATCAATCGGTTGTCGGTACTAACCGAGACGTTAAAGCCAGCTCTGAGTAACTGTCCGATGGGGTGTTCAGCCATGGTCATCTGGGTTGTATGCGTGTTGGAGACGGGGCATACCTCCAACGGGACTTGGAAGTTCCGGACGTAGGCTGCGAGGTCGCCCAATGCTGCAATCTCTCCATCTTCGAT
>CAXMPE010000210.1:0-2826 GCA_964195245.1 uncultured Verrucomicrobiales bacterium
GCTAGGGATCTGGTTGGTGTTTGCTATTTGGGGGTGAGGGTCTCGCAGCCTATGTCGCCAGTGTTGGAGGCTGATCGTGGGTGGTTCTTTCTTTCCAGCGTGTGTATGAGACCCCACCTACCGGTATCGGGAGGAGCCATGTGATCAGCCTGAACACAAAAACCGCAGCCGCGATCTGATCGGCAGATCCCTGACCGGTAGCAAGGCTGAGGATCGAAATGTAGAGGGCCTCATTGAGTCCAGGCGCGTTGAAGATCGGGATAGTCGTTATAGCTGCCACTGCAGCGACGGTGGCGAACACGACCGCTGTCGAGATGGCATCACTGTCTAGTCCAACACTCCTGACCGCGGTGAGCATGATCAGGAAGAACATGAATTGTCCCGCGAGACCGGCGAGCATTCCAACATGCCATCTCGCTCTGATGACGTCGGCGGTCTGGTCTCGGAAGTGAAGAAGCCCCTCTTCTAGATCGACTGTCCAGTCGCGTCGAAAGAACCTTCCGAGGAAGTGAACGAAACGGGTCATTGCACGCCCGAGCGCGGAGACGAACCTTGTGGAGCGGAGCCCGAAGAATATGAGGACAGTGCCGCCGGCGACGATCAAGAGACCGAGTACGGCGAGGAAGTCAAGGTCATCGTCCTGGATTCGGTTGAGGCTTAGGAAAAGGACCGCCAAGACCGGCATGAATAGTTTGGATGCCGTGGCGTACAGCCAGGTGATCATCGTGCTTGCCGTGGCTGCTTGCGGTGAGAAGCCCCAGCCACGAGTCATGTGGTATCGAACGACCAGGTCGAGGCCGCCGGGAGGAACGTTGGCCACGGCGCCTGTCACCGTTGCCACCGTCAACCCCTGTTTCAGTTTGAGACCCGGGAGTGAAGACTGCAATACCCAACTATCCGGAATGAACTGGAGAACGCCAAGGATCGCAAGTAGAAGCCAACTTATGGCCTCGATGTTGCCGATCGCCCGGAACACTGCGTCGTAGTCGATGAACTGGGGCAGGACGACCCCAAAGATGAAAAGGATCAACCCGACCGTGACGAGAAGCGGAATCCACTTGCTCAGACCCCCCTTATGGGGAACCTCTGAGGTGTTCGGCTCATTGCTCATTTGGCGCTGAGCCTAGAACACCAAGCTGTTTGGTGTTCTCGTTCATCACATACCCTGAGCTCGGGTTCTTCGTCTTGACCGTCTATGGCGAAACTGGCTAGCTTCGAGCCGTCACCGAACGAGGAGCCTGAAATGAGCGACATACCCACGGATTTCCCCGAGCTCAACCCCGATGATCCGACCAAGGACATCTGGCGGATACCAAAGGAGGATCTGCAGGGTGATCGACCTCCCGGGCTGATCGATCTACAGCGCTACCCGATGAGTCTGTCCAGTCATGGCATCGCAACTTTTCTTCAGAGACCGGTAGCACTCACTCCAGCCGACCTCAAAGCTGCGGAGGTCGACGTGGCGATGCTGGGTGCTGGTGTTGACTTCTCTGGTGGAATGAGAGGTGCCGCGTACGGTCCGAGAGCACTCAGGTCTCACGACATGTACCTACCCAACGTCGCTGCCGGGCTCCCGCACACACACGTCATGGTTGACGCTCTCGAAGAGCTGGTCATCGCCGATTATGGCGACGCCGCGGTCGACTTCGAGAGCGTCTACCGCTCGATCGAGCCTGTGCGGAGTCTCGTGCGCGAGGTCGCAGACACGGGGACTGTTCCGTTCATCATTGGAGGCGACCACAGCCTCATGTATCCCGACGTCGCCGCTTTGGCCGATGTCTACGGGAAAGGCAAAATTGGCGTGGTGCACTTCGATGCCCACTACGACGCCGGATCTATGTCGCTAGGGCACAACCTCAGTCATGGGACACCCGTGAGAAGACTGATTGAACAAGGTCATATCCGAGGTGAGAACTTCATACAAATAGGTCTGCGTGGCTACGCACCAGGTGGTGAAGACCTGGCTTGGATGCGTGATCACGGTCTGAGGTATCACTTCATGGCCGAGGTCGAGAAACACGGTTGGACCCACGTCATGGAACGCGCCCTATCAGAGGCTGCAGATGGCACTGAGTACCTCTACCTATCCTTGGATATAGACGTGCTCGACCCCGCCTACGCACCCGGTACAGGCACTCCCGAGCCCAATGGTTTGACCCCACGTGAGCTCTTTCCACTACTCAGAAGGCTCGGAGCGGAGAACAATCTCGTGGGTATCGAACTGGTCGAGCTCAATCCGCTCGTTGACCCAACCTATGTGACGCCACTGGTGGCCAACCGCTGTGTTCGGGAGATTCTCACCGGTATGGCGATGCGCAAGAAGGGCATAACCGACAAGCATTATTTGGCGCCGGAGACTACTGACCACGGGCAGGGGTGACCCGTCTAGGAACGAGGCTGTCCTTCCCAAAGATTGAGGATCTGCTCGGCCCAGCTTCGGTTGACCGACCCGAGTACCGGGATGTTGGTGTTCATCAGCGAATCTTGGGTGGCGCGAACACTTCCTGATACGCCGTAGCAGCCACCATCCACATCTTGAACTGCTACGCCTGCACCATTTCCTTCCAAGTCTTGGAGGGGAAAGCCGGCTTGTTCCATCTCCGCCGCCCATATCGTCACCATGTTGTCGACACTGCCGATGAGGTCACCCCACCAAGCAGCCGCCTCCGACAGGTCCTCTGCACAAGATGGCCAACTGGACAGATCTGACCTGCCGTCGAACCCCATCACGTCACCTACGTACTCGTCTGCTAGGCCAAAGAGAGCATGGCCCAACTCGTGGGGAATGTGAATTGCGCTATCGGCAGGGGATTCGCTGTTTACGAC
>CAXMPE010000211.1:0-8397 GCA_964195245.1 uncultured Verrucomicrobiales bacterium
TTCTCGCTCGCCGATGTCCAACCTTCTCAGCATGCGTTCGCCCAGAATCGAAGGCAGGGCCAGAATCGCCGACGCGGCGTCATCCGCTCGCGAGCCATTGCAGTTGTCGTCATTCTCAGTTTCGTGACAATCATGCTTGCCTCAAATGTTGGTGCCGACGCCGGACCCGTTGAGACCACTCGTCACCACGTGGCATCAGGTGAGACGTTATGGGGCCTGGCCTCAGTGTTGACTCCACAAGGGCAGTCGGTGTGGGTATACGTCTCCATGCTTAAGGAGCTCAACGGTCTAGAGTCGTCGACTCTTCAGATCGATCAAGTGTTGTTGCTTCCCGTCGCCGGGAGCTGAGACAGGCCTTATGTCTTGGGACAACTTCACGGTGGATCTAAGCCGCGACTACGCTTGGCTAATGCTTTGTCCCTTGTGCGGTGGCAGTGAAACGAAGGTAGTGGACTCTCGTCCGGCCGATCAGGGCGGCTCCATCCGACGGCGCCGCGAGTGTGCCACATGCGCTAGCCGATTCACCACCTACGAGCGCGCTGAGGCTGTGCTCCTCATTAAGAAGCGGGCAGGCAGTGTCGAGCCATTCCAAACCCAAAAAGTCCGGCAAGGTTTTGAGTTCGCTCTCGCTGGTCGCCCCATTGAGTTGGGACAGCTGGACACCATGGTGGAGAGCGTTGAGAAGTCGGCCCGAGAGCTAGGGCCGGTGATCGACTCCGAAACAGTAGGCCTGCTCGTGCTTGATAAGCTGCGTGAGGCCGATCAGGTCGCCTACCTGCGCTTCGCCTCGGTGTACAAACAGTTCGAAGGGCCCGAAGACTTCGAGCGAGAGATGGCCGAACTCACTAAGGACTAGCAGGCAGCCGTCTAGGCACCGAGTTCGGTGATCGCCTCTTGGAGTCTTCTTGCCAGTTGATCAGCCAACGGTCGCCGAGCGCTCAGGTAGGTTGTCAAGATCTCGTCGAGCGATTCGGCCTTTGTTCCTAGCGACTGTATTGATTCGCCGACCGCGACCGAGTCAGCTTGGCTCAGACCCTGGAGATACCGGCTGTGGTCGTCTTCCATCGCCTCGAGGAGGGCCCGCGCTCGGATCTCTGTACGGGCAGCTGAAGTGGGGAGCAGCGAGAGTCGAGACTCTGCGTCATCAATCATGAGCGCCAGCTCAACACCGATATCAGGAACGTCTAGCGGTAGGGCCGACAACGGCAGAACAGGAGAGATGTCGAGGGCCCCGAGTATCAGTCGGGTACTAAGCGTGTCAGCAAGCACCTGCTGTAGCTCGCGGGCGTCCTCGCCAGCTTGGGTGAAGGTAGCTCGGTCCTGGGCAAGGGGGTCACCTTCCACTTCGGTAAGGCCTTGGGACATGAGGCTGCTTGCCTCTTGGGCCCAGCGCGTCAGGCTGGTAGCTGCGTCAGAAAGCTCAACCCCTAGGGAGTCAGAGGACATAATGGTCTCGATCGAGTTCGAGAGAACCGTAAGTTGCTGGCTCGCACCTTCGAGCGAGAGCTCTGCGGCAGCGACGAGCGAGGCCTCCGCGGCTGATGATCTGTTCACGTTCCAGAACCCAACAGCGGCAACTAGAAGAACCAAGGTGGCAAAGACAGCGGACCGTAACCATGGGGTCCGAGTCGCATCCGGCGTAGCCAGTTCTTCTGGGAGTTCTCCGATGGGGACATACGGTGCATTCCAGAGTTCATGCATGAGAGTGGCAAATCCGTCGGCCCGGCGTGGGGCCTCAGCCTCATCGGGGGCGCTTGGCTGTGAGGTTTCAGAGATGGTCTGAGTCGATCCGGAAAGCGATTCATCCGTCGCGTGGAAGAAGGTGAACGGTGAGGTAGGCGTGTTGACGAGCGTTTGAACCGGATGGATGCGATAGGTTTCGCGTGCCCTATGCTTGCCACCGGGTCCGCTCGTGCGAGTGCGATGGGCGCAACGAGCCAAGCCAATGGCATGGCATCGAGCGCAGAATGTTTTTCGCATGTCGTCTCCGTGAAACTCCGCCCATGAAGCCCCACGAAAGCTTTCAGTCATGCAGATTAGTGTCCAAAGACTCGACAGGGAACTACCGATGCCAGCTCACTCCCATGAGGGTGACGCAGGGGTGGACCTTTACACGTCCATTGACTTCAGTTTGGAGGTTGGCGAACGGCGGCTGGTCCCCACCGGTGTTGCTATCGCCATCCCCCAGAATTACGTCGGATTGGTCTGCCCTCGATCCGGAATGGCCGCCAAGCACGGCATAAGCGTGGTCAACAGCCCCGGGGTTGTGGACTCCGGCTACAGGGGCGAACTCAAAGTGGCGCTAATCAATCACGGAGCCGAACCAATCGACTTCAAACGAGGCGACCGAATCTCGCAACTCCTTGTGGTTCCCGTAACGGTTCAAGAATTCACAGAAGTGGCCGAACTCCCTCCCACCGAGCGCGGTGAAGGCGGCTTTGGCTCTACCGGGCGCTGACCGCAACTGAGTCCGTCGTGTCAGCCCAGTGGGCTGCGGCTAGCCCTTTCGTCGCTTACGGACGATTGAACGGAGTACTAAGAGTCCCGCAATGGCAACGGCTTGTCCCATCACCACCACTTTGGTCACATCGATAGCCGGGACCCAGGTGAGTTCGCCGTTCTTGACCTGATACGCGCCCACCGGACGAGCAACTACGCCGAATCCACCACCGGAACCAGCTGGCGTCTCTTCGCCAGCCTCGCCTTCACCTCCTCCTCCACCGCCTCGAATAGAGGCAGCGGGAATGAACGTGACCCCGTCCTTTTCATAAGGCTCGCCATAGACTCGCGACACTGTAAACGTATCGCCCATCATGGTCATTAGCTCCTGTAACTTTGCCATGCATCTCCTGTCACCCAGTGCCTACTCACTAACGGTAGCAAAGGGCTGAAGCACAAAGCCATAGATCGAGGGAATCGAGGAGGAGTACGAAGCGATCGATGGCGACGCCCGAGGCGGTACCTCAGAACCTCAGTCGCCCATTCCTGCGGCTAGACCCGTTTCCTGCTGCGGCCACGAAGCCACAGTCCGAGGTACGAGAGTGTCTTCCGGTGCGTGACTCTGTCTTGTCTGCGGACTTAGCAAGGGCGAGTCCGGCGCGCCGGACCCATCTAGCGTTTGCCTTGCCCAGGCCCCGGTGCTCCCACGAGGATTGCCGTGTTGCCTGGTGGTAGTTTCCCGAGGTCCATGTCATGGTGGACCTGGCCGATCTCTTCGAAACTGGCGACCCGGCCGAGGCAAGGATCGATCTTCCCGTCGACGACTAGCTGGTTGTATGCGTACGCCTGCTCGTCGTTCGTGCCGTGGGATCCCTGCAGACGCTTTTGTCTCGTCCAGTGGTATCGAAGGTCTACTACCGCTGTGAAGCCCGTGGTTCCTGCACAGATGACCACCATGCCTCCGGGGTCACAGACGAAGATCGACGTCGGGATTGTGTCCTCACCCGGATGCTCGAAGACGACGTTCGGGTTGCGGCGTTCGCCGAGAATATCCCACATCGCCTTTCCGAAGGCGCGGGCCCCAGCCGTCCACTCCCTTTGGCCCTCGCTATCGGTCCAATGAGGAGGGACGCCCCAGTGCGAGAAGTCCTTGCGGTTGATGTAGCCGACGGCGCCAAGCTCCATACAGTACTCACCACGCTCGTCGCTTGACACCACGGCGATAGCTCTGGCGCCGGCGAGCACGGCAAGCTGAATCGCCTGACCCCCGAGACCGCCTGATCCACCCCACACGAGCACCACGTCGCCTTCGCCCACCGTGTTGCCCGGCCAACCGTGCAGCATTCTGTAGGCAGTCGTGCCAACAAGAGTTGGTACTGCGGCTTCCTCCCAGGTGAGACCCGGAGCCTTCGGCATGAGCTGATGTTCCTGAGCAAGGGTGAACTGTCCGAACGACCCGTCATTCGTTTCATATCCCCAAATCCGTGAAGAAGGAGCGATGATGGGATCCTTACCCGCAACGATCCACGGATCGGCGTCATTCCACACACCGTGGTGGATCACCACTTCATCACCAACGGCGACTCGCGTGACCTCCTCACCAATAGCCCAGACGATCCCAGAGGCATCGGAGCCTCCTATGTGGTAGTCCCTTTCGTCGCCGCCCTTCTGACGCACCTTGATCACATCAATCGGTACGCCCTTTGCGGCCCAAACGTTGTTGAAATTGACGCCAGCGGCCATCACAGCCACGAGGACGTCGTTGGGTCCTGGGGAGGGGACGTCGATCTCCTCAACCTGGAACGCATCTGTGGGGTCGCCCATCCGGTCGGATCGGATCACTTGGGCGTACATTGAATCCGGCACGACGCCCAACTCTGGAAGTGTGCCGATTGGAACGATTTGGTTGCTCATTGGGTCTCCTCTACATCGCCACGGGCCACGCCCATGAACACTACACCAGCCCAACTCGGCAAGAACTCGATAGCGAATGGAGGCGGTGGCAGCAAGACTGAAGGGGATGCTGCCCTGGCCGTCGTCGTAGGCACCCTTTGGGCCCTCTCCATGATTTCAGCCAGAGCAGTCGCACCCCAGATACAGCGAAAACCCCTGAGAAATCAGGGGTTTTCGTGTGTGGGCCCTAGAGGATTTGAACCTCCGACCTCTTCCGTGTCAGGGATAGACAGCGGATTTCGAACGAAGCCTATTCGACGGGGATTATGGCGGTTTCCCTATATTCCATAGGGTTTTTCGGATTGGAATCCTTAGGGTTCTACTGTGCTGTTTGTGCGCCTGTGGGCTGCTTGTAGGCACTTTTTAGGCACCTTACGCCACCTTTCCCGACCATCAACCGCGTCCCAAGCTATCCCCAGGAAGGCCATGAAGTGCCACAGCCCTTCTCGGCGGCTTTGTCATCCAACGCGTCTGTGCCGCCTTCACGAGTGGTAGCAATCATGGCGTAGGACTGCATCGGGTCACAGTGGTAGAAGTCCTTGATCACATCGACGACTGTGGGACACAAAGTCGCAGCGCTCGGGTTCACACTCACGCAATAGCTGATGAGGTCGGCATACTCCTGAGTGGTCCATGTCAGCGGGACGGCTGTTGTCGTGGTTGCAGAGCTTGTGGAGACGGGTTGGGACGCCGTACATGCTCCAAGAATCAGGGTGACCACTACTGCCTTAATGATCCCAGCACGCACTACTTGTTCACCTCCGCTGGGACAGCGGACCAGGTTTCTTACGCAGGGCTGGTTGGCCGGTTCGAAGAGGGGTGTCGTCGCCGGATTGGCCGGGTAGAAGCCGAGGTGGGGTGGCTTTCTAGTTGCGTTGGCCGTGTCGGAGGGTGTCGGCAGGGTGTGGCGGGGCCTGGGAGCGGTATTCACCGGACTGGATGGAGGCATCGATGCGGGCGAGGTCGGCAAGCGTCGTTGCGGCCAGTTCTCGGGAGAGTGCGCTCTGGGCGTTCGACCAGGTGTCGTGGACGGGACAGGTCTCGTCCCAGTCGCAGGGCCCGTCGCGCAGTACGCAGTGGTTGAACGTGGCGGGGCCTTCGGCAGCTTCGATGATGTCGCGAAGGGTGATGTCCGTGGCAGGTCGGGCCAGCGTGTAGCCCCCGGAGGGTCCCTGCTTAGCGATGAGGAGCCCTTTGGCTACGAGTCGAGCGAGGGTCAGGGTGAGGGACTTGTAGGGGATCTGCTGCTCGGAGGCGATTTTGCGAGCTTGGCGGTGTCCGGTCTCGCTGTGGCGGGCAACGTCGATCATGGCCCGAATGGAGTAGTCGCCGGTGCGCTTGAGTTTGAGTTGCATGGCAACACGATACTTCGTGAGCACGTTAACCCCAAGAGAACAAGCAGTATTCTTAGCCACTATTTGTATTCTTAGAATTCCTAGGGTATGGTGCTGTGCTTGGGTAGAAAGCCTTGGCGTTCCATATGAGGGGAATGTAATGAGGAAAATTCTTGCAATATTGACCGTGGCGATCTTGTCCATGGCTCTGATGGCGCCAGTGTCTGCGGACCGGGCAATCCGGCAGACTGAAGCCGTGTTCGATTTCGTCGGCCTGAATACGGAGGGCAGTGCGACGTTGACCAGGACTAACTCGGGCGTGAGCATGCGGGTTAGCACGTCAGTCGGTGGGCAACTCATCGCCCTCGGGGTAGAGGAACCACTTGACGCGGAGTGGGAGGTAGGGGACGCAGTAACGAACTGGTTCGTTGTCTTCAATAACCCAGAAGCGTGCATCGACGGATGTGGAGAGGACGACGTCCTGGGAAGCCTATTTGGGCCGAGCAACTTCGCTGGGGTCGGTGTGCACTTCGCCACTGGTCACGTCGCTGGGAGTTCGAACTGGAGGTCGGCCGCTTCACTTCGGGAAGGTGACGTGAGCGGCTTGTTCGCTGGCGAAGCGTTAGCGGATGCGATGAAAGCCGAGATTCACATCGTCATACGGACCCATGGCCCCGCCTCAAACTTGACCCCGGGCAGCCTTGCAGCCGCGATTGGTTCCATCGACGGCGGGTGTGTTATCAACACCTGCGGCGACGCACAGGCGGCGGTGTTCAACCCACCGACGCCCTAGCGCTAGCCACCGCCCCACCCAACTATCGGCGGTGTCCCATTGGCATAAGCCACAGAGCCCCCTGCGCATTCCAGCGCAGGGGGCTCTTTCGTCACCATCGGATTCGCCCCACCGCCAACCACCCACGAATGCGGCCACTTTGCGATTGGGCATGAGCGATCGCTAGGGGCCGCCTGAGATACTCGACTACCTCAAAGCCCACCCGGTGAAAGGTCAAGAGCCATGAAGGTATGAGGAACTCGAGGATTTCGTACGGTCTATGGTGGTGGAATGCGCAAGTTCACCACTTTCTTCGGAGTCCTTCTCGTGCTTGCAGGCACTGTTTGGATCCTGCAAGGATTCAACGTCGGTTTCGCCCCTCGAAGTTTCATGAGTGGCAACTCCAAGTGGGTCGCCTACGGGAGCATCACCGTCCTAGCTGGGCTGGGGCTTGGGATCTACGGTCTTCGAGCTGATCGCTGACAGCCGAATTGCCGCTTCACAAGCGAACCGCATCCTGTTGGGAAATGGATGCGGTCCGCTCGTCTCGCTTTGGCTCTAGAAGGGGAAGTGGGTCGCCTGGCTCGCCGTCACAATCCACGTGACGAGGATAGCGCTCAGGAAGGAACCGACGTACACGTGCGCCGTCTTGCGGTAGAAGTAGACAGAGACCGCCCCCACAATGGTCATTAAGGGGAGGAACTGGAATGCGATAATGCCCCAGAGGGATTCACTCGGGAATCCGAGTGTTCCACCTGCGAGCAGCGGTACGTACTGAGCGAGGATGAGTGCCACGAATCCTGAGCCGAGAAGTCCCACAACGAGGAGCATCTCGCTCCACATCCCCATTCCCTTGCGACGGAGTTGCCCGTAGAGGCCAACGCTGACGATGAGGAAGAAGGCCATGAACGGGATCAAGTAGCTCAGGAAGATGCGCAGCCCAAGTGTGCTCATCGGCTTGATCGCGAAGACCCAGAATCTGAAGTCCACCGTGAAGAAGAAAGCGAAGACAACGAGGGAGACGTATGCGATGAGGGCGATCGACGATGCCAACAGGATCGACTTGCCCACGTGACCGAATTTGAACCTGCCTTCGTGCGTGAGCCCATAGTCGTCGAAACTCGGGTTGGCTTTGCGGTTGAAAGCAAAATGCCATATCGCGAACAGAGCTATCGAAATGAGGCCGACGAGCAGAGCCCAGACCACCAGCGAGGTCGTGATGCCCTGTGACCTGAGCGCCGTGGTCTCCCACTCCCATGTCGTTGGATACTCCTTGAACGTGAACAGAGTGGCGGCTGGCAGAATCACGAAGATCGCAGCTGAGATCCACCAACCTATTCCCGTGGCACTCTTCGGCTCTGAGGGCGTCTGTACCAAGCTTGCGAACGTCTTTCGCTGGAGCAGTAGTGCGCCGACTGGGAAGAGCAGAAGCACCATGCCAATGGCCGCGAGAAGGTTGCCGAACTCCTTCCAGTACCAGGTCTGGTTCTCCGATGTCATCCCGTTGCCGCCGTCGAGAGTCTGGTCGAACCAGTCGATTGCATTACCGATTGCATCGGTCGAAATGTGATCAGCTGGATGGATGACAGCGGGTTGGTAGAGCACGCGTGCCGTGCCGTCCTCGATGCTGCCGTAGACCTTTCCAATCTCAACCGGCTCCGGTGTCGTACCGATGGCAGCCATCATCTTGTCGCTGCTCGGCACTTCGCCGGGGTCTGGGCTGAGCCACATCAGCTCGGAGAATTCGTCATAACGGGAGAACACGACTGCCATGTTGCGCGGCCAGTCCTCCGTGGCATCCGGAGCGCCGAAGGTACCCGTCGACGACCCTTCGATGACGATGGACTTGTATGCATCGGGCTGCACGGCTGCGGCGATGAGCACTGCCCAGCCTCCCAT
>CAXMPE010000212.1:0-4813 GCA_964195245.1 uncultured Verrucomicrobiales bacterium
TTCAGTTAACGCGGGCCACCTCATTGACCCTGCGGAGGCCCTTGTTTCCATGACAGCTTGGGCGGCAGATGCAGAGACAGAACAGCTGGTCGGGTATGGTCAGTCCCTGGCCAAACCAGACGAGCATCCGGTCGGCACCGAACTCCGAGTAATGAGCCAAACTGGCCGCATGCTGGCTGTCTATGTGGTGGAGGAAGAGCGAATGAGGCCGGAGGTGGTTCTCGGATGACTGTATTGCAGGGGGATCCCCATGGATGGAGCCTCGAGGCTGACTCTTCCGCTGTGGCCGTCGGTGTCTTTGACGGCGTTCATTTAGGGCATCAAGAGGTATTGAAGGAGCTGGCTAGCACCGGGCGTTCAAGCGTAGTGCTCACCTTCGATCCTCATCCACTAGCGCTTGCAGCTCCCGAGCGGGCACCGCAACTGATAGGGTCGGTTGGCCAGCGTATCGAGTGGTTGCTCGACCAAGGTGTCGACACGGTGGGTGTTCTTCCCTTCGCACAGGTGAAGGATTGGACTCCCCAAGCCTTCGTCGAGGTGGTCCTGGTGAACGCTCTTTCAGCGAGCATTGTTGCTGTGGGAGAAGACTTCAGGTTTGGCCGCGATCGAAGCGGCGATGTCGACACGCTACGAGACCTAGGCAAGGCTGGCGGGTTTCAAGTGGCGGTGTTAGACCTACTCAGGGAAGACGCCAGCAACCCGATTTCTTCCAGTTCCATCCGGGAGCTGATCAGCTCTGGCGATGTGAATCGGGCAGCTTCGTTGCTCGGCCGTCCGTTCACAGTACGCGGCCCTGTAGTGAAGGGTGATGGTCGTGGCAAGACCATCGGCATTCCAACTGCCAACGTACTTGTGAGCTCCGCCGCCATTCTTCCGGGCTTGGGAGTGTACGCAGCGATCGTCGACGGCCGACAGGAGGCAGTAGTCAACGTGGGCAATCGACCTACCTTCGGAGGAGGCGACGTGGCGGTTGAAGCGCACCTTCTTGACTTCGACGGCGATCTCTACGGTGAGACGCTCGACATCGCGCTCATCCAGAAGATCCGGTCCGAACGAAAGTTCGACGGTTTCGAGGCGCTTGTGGCCCAGATTCATCTTGATATTGAGACAGCGAGAACTCTATTGGGAGGTGGCTGAATGGAGATCAAGCGCGCTCACTCGGGTTCTCCCTTCGAAGATGCCTATGGGTTCTGTCGAGCTTTGATAGCTGGTAACCGTGTGTTGGTTGCAGGGACAGCTCCAATCGCGCCACCGGGGGAGGAGGTTGCTACTTCTGCCTACGACCAAATGATGCGTTGTGTTGAGATCAGTCGCCAAGCAATCGCGGATCTTGGTGTTGATGGCGCACGGGTGATCAGGACCCGAATGTACCTCACAGATCCCTCGGATGCCGATGCCGTAGGGCGAGCGCACGCTGAAGGGTTTGGCGACGACGCTCCAACTGCTACCATGGTTGTGGTCGCGGCGCTGCTGGACCCAGCTTGGAAGATTGAGCTGGAAGTAGAAGCGGTTTTAGCCGACGACTAGCTCGCATTGTTTCAGCCCACTCAGTACAATTGTGTGCTGTACGCAAGGGCTCCATTCGACCCAGGATTGTAATAAGAAATATGAAAACTACCGCAGAGATAATCGAAGAGTTTGGTAAGCACGAGTCAGATACAGGCTCGCCTGAGGTGCAGGTTGCACTGATGACGGAGCGCATTGCTTACTTGACCGAGCATCTTCGGACACACAAGAAGGATCATCACTCCCGTAGAGGGCTCTTGATGCTGGTGGGCAAGCGCCGCCGACTCCTCAACTACCTCAGCCGGCAGGACGTCGAGCGTTATCGCTCGCTGATCGCCGACCTCGGCCTACGCCGATAACACGATTTTGAAAGAAGCGATAACGGCGCAAGTCGTTCGCTTCTTTCTCTTGGGCCTGATACGTCAGGCAAATACCCGAACGAGGGGACCACGGATTAGTTGTCAGTGGTGAAAGGCTCTCAGAGCATTTGACTACTGTCAATTATCTCGGTCCTCTCCAAATAAAAGGAGACACATACGTGACAAAGCACGTTGTGAGTGGAACGGTTGGACAAGCCGAGATCACTATCGAAACTGGCGGAATGGCAGCTCAAGCGAGCGGTGCCGTCGTCATCAAACTAGGCGAGACAGAAGTTCTCGTTACGGCTGTTTCAAGGCCAAAACTACGCGACGGAGTTGGGTTCTTCCCACTTACCGTCGACGTCGAAGAGCGGATGTACGCCGCAGGACGGATTCCAGGATCTTTCTTCCGACGTGAGGGACGCGCTACTGAGCGTGCCATCCTCACATGCCGTCTCATCGACCGTCCACTGCGCCCGTCCTTCATCAAGGGCTTCCGCTGTGACACCCACATCATCGCCACCGTTCTTAGCGTTGACGATGCCAACGCATATGACATCCTCGCACTCAACGGTGCGTCGGCTGCTCTGTCTGCATCCAACATCCCGTTCTTGGGCCCTGTTGGCGCAGTGCGCATGGCACTCAAGGATGGCGAATGGATAGCGTTCCCAACCTATGACGACCTAGACGAGTCAGTCTTCGAGTTGGTTGTTGCAGGTTCTCGCAACGCCGACGGCGAAGTAGACATCGTCATGGTCGAGGCTGGTTCGACAACCGAAGGTATCCGTCTTATCGAAGGAGGCCAGCAGGCTTCCGACGAAGAGACCGTTGCTCGTGGCCTCGAAGAGTCCAAGTTCTACATCGGCCAAATGGTCGACTTGCAGGCTGAGCTTGCCGCCTTTGTTGAGGTTGACGAAGTCGAGTGGCCAGTTGTCACTGACTACTCAGAGGAGATCTACAACAAGATCGAGTCGGTTGCCACTGAGCAGCTCGCATCGGTCATGGGAATTTTGGGCAAGCAAGACCGTGCCGTTGCAGAGAAAGCCGCTCGTTTGGCGACCTTTGCTGCTGTTGGCCTTGACGGCGATGATGTCAACCCAGATGAGATTGCCGAAGCTAAGAACGCGTTCCGAGCAGTGTCCAAGAAGATCATCCGTAAGCGGGTCATCGACGAAGGCATTCGTATGGACGGACGTGGCCTACGTGATGTTCGTGCTCTCAAAGCCGAAGTCGGCGTAGTTGCCAAGGCTCACGGTTCAGGGCTCTTCCAGCGTGGAGATACGCAGGTTCTCAACGTCAGCACCTTGGGCATGCTCAAGATGGCTGCAATGTTGGACACGCTCGATCGTGAGAGTTCCAAGCGCTACATGCACCACTACAACTTCCCGCCGTACTCCACTGGAGAAACCGGGTTCATGCGTGGTCCAAAGCGTCGTGAGATTGGTCACGGAGCACTCGCTGAGAAAGCGTTGCTCCCAGTCATCCCAACTGAGGAAGACTTTCCATACGCATACCGCCTCGTTTCTGAGGTACTGGCTTCCAACGGATCGAGCTCAATGGCTTCGGTCTGTGGATCAAGCCTTTCACTGATGGATGCTGGTGTTCCGATCTCAGCTCCAGTAGCTGGAATTGCTATGGGTCTCATCAACGAGGGCGATGAGTTCGTCACCATCACCGACATTCTCGGTGCTGAAGATGCGCTCGGAGACATGGACTTCAAGGTTGCCGGAACTGCCGACGTCATTACAGCGCTGCAGCTTGACACCAAGATCTCTGGACTTCCGTCCGAGGTTCTCGGTGCTGCTCTAGAGCAGGCCAAGGAAGCACGCCTTGAGATTCTGGCTGTCATGAATGAAGCCATCGACGGACCACGTGAGGAGCTCAACAAAAACGCTCCTCGTATCGTGACTGTGCTTATTCCTAAGGACAAGATCGGTGAGGTCATTGGTCCTAAGGGCAAGCACATCCGTGAGCTGGAAGAAGAGACTGGTGCAAGCTTAGAGATTGACGAAGACGGCGTAAACGGAATCGTCCGTATTGCGGCAACCAGCGGCGACAGCCTCGACGCTGCCGTGGCTCGAGTCAACTTGATCGCTAACCCGCCAGAGGCAGAGATCGGCGAGGTCTACGAAGGCCAAGTTGTTTCCGTGATGCCGTTTGGAGCGTTCATCAACATCCTCCCAGGACGTGATGGACTGCTGCACATCTCCAAGATTGACAAGGACCGCCGCGTTGAACGAGTCGAGGACTACCTCAACTTGGGCGACAAGGTGAAGGTCAAGGTTGAGGACATCGACCGCAGCGGCAAGCTCAGTCTTGTACCCGCGGAGAAGTTCGACGGGCCCCCAGAAGGTGAAGGCGGCTCAAGTCGTCCAACCGGTGGTGACCGAGACCGTGGCGGAGATCGTGACCGAGGCGGAAACCGCGGTGGCGGAGATCGTGACCGTGGCGGAAACCGCGGTGGCGGAGATCGTAACCGTGGTGGTGACCGAAACCGCGGTGGCGGAGATCGCAACCGTGACGGCGGCAGCAGCAACCGTGATGACGACTCCAACAAGTCAGAAGACACCGGCAAGCCCGGCCGTCGGACAGTTTCGTTCGAAGACTCCTTCGAGTAGCCAACCAAACAACTGAAGTACAAGGAAGGGCCACCCGAGAGGGTGGCCCTTCCTGATGGGCTATCCCTGGGACGGAGTAGTTCTGTTTTGGGGTGTTGTCGGTGGCGGGCCGGCTTGTTAGGGGATCGAGTTAGTTCTGGCTCTCGTACTGGTTTATTCTTCAGGCTATGCCCATCAGACGAGGACCTGGCTCGGTCGTGACCAAGACGGCCCCGGGAAGAGTCAATCTCATCGGAGAGCACACTGACTATTCCAATCTTCCGGTGCTTCCAATGGCGATCGATCGCTCGGTTTCTGTGCGAGCGACGGTCAATCGATCCGGACCGCTCA
>CAXMPE010000213.1:0-3329 GCA_964195245.1 uncultured Verrucomicrobiales bacterium
ACGCTCTCGCGTTTGTTTGCTCCGCTTGAGGTTGCCTAGCCGCCCGTTCGTGGCGCTCGACAGGGATCTCCTCGATGCTGTCAAGCATCTCGACGAGCACGAACTGCGAAGGCTGCACATTCTCACCCAGGCCCGGCTTCAGAACAACGGAGTGGCCGTTGGAGTCCCTGATACCCCCGACGTTAAACTCAGAGAGCAGTGGGTCAAGTGCGGAAGAGCGTCCTGTACCAAGTGTCCGCATGGTCCGTACTGGTACGCCCATTGGCGAGAGGACGGCCGACGTAGAAGTCGATACATAGGCCGGATGCTTGATGATCTTCCCTAGTTGCAAGTCCACCGTCGTTAGTCACAAATCACCTACAATTGACCTGAACTTTGGAGGCTCACCATGCATTGTCCTTCCTGCAGTCGGACCGACGTTATAGAAATCCAGCACACTCTTCCCGATGCGACGGAAGTGACTTTCTTTTCCTGCCACCATTGCGAAGAGAAGTGGTGGAACGGCGTTGACGGTCAGATCGATCTCAAAGAGGTCCTGGCCCGGTCGAGCGACTAGCTCGCTAATCGGATGAGTCGTCGAAACGTAGCGCTTGCGCTCGCAGCGGTGTCCGCTGTTGTCTTGGCGGTAATGAGACCAGATCTCATCTTTCTGGTCAACACCCCTACCGGTGGAGACATGGGCGCACATGTCTTGGGCCCCGCTTTGCTGCGTGAGCAGCTCCTTGAAACAGGCAAAGTACTTGGCTGGTCCAATGCGTTGTTTGCTGGGTTCCCGCTCTTCTACTTCTACTTCCCACTGCCGTCACTGGTCATTGTCTTTCTCGACATATTGCTCCCCTATGGCGTTGCTTTCAAGATTGTCACCGCTGCAGGGATCGTCGCCACGCCGCCAGCCGCATACTCGTTCGTTAAATCGCTTGGTTATCGCACAGAAACGGCTTTGATCGGAGGTATCGCCGGTGGCATGCTCGTCTTCGCTGAGTCGTTCACGATCTATGGCGGAAACATCGCATCCACGCTCGCGGGTGAGTTCGCCTTCGCCTGGTCGGTAGCGTTCGGGCTGTTCTATCTGAGTGCGCTTGAACGATCGAGAGCGAACCCTCGCCTCGTCCCTCTGGCCTCGTTGCTGCTCGGACTCGCCGCTCTTTCACATGTGATCCCCACCATCATGATGGTCGTAGCTTCCCTGGCCATGTTGTTCCGTCGTAGCGGCGGGTTCGGCAACACCGTGATTACGTGGCTCTGGGGGTTCGCAATATCGGGGTTTTGGGCAGTGCCGCTGGTGACGAGAATCGGCCTGACTGCCGATATGGGCTGGAGTCCGCTCTCCAAGTGGGATGAAGTGCTCCCAACCGAGTTGTGGTTCTTAGTTCCCTTCGCGGTGGTTGGTTTGGTATTGAGCGTTCGCCGTCGGGTGTTCGTTCTGCCTGTGGTGCTGATGGGAGCGGTACCGGTTGTCTACTTCTGGCTTTCCTATGCCCTGGACGACATGTTCCCGGAGGTGGTGGGCTCTGGACCGTGGAAACTATGGAACGGTCGGCTCCTGCCGTTCTGGTATCTAGCGCTGTTGATTCTTGCCGGCCTCGGCGTCGGCCAGCTTTGGGAACGGTTCTCTAGTCGGTTGCCTGAGCGTTCCTCCCTGCTCCTGCCGGCGAGTCTGGTCGGTGTGGCACTTCTGTTGGGAGGAGTGATTGGCAGGACACTCGGCCGAGCCAATTGGCAAGCCGCGATGGCTGCAGGGGCGGCGCTTGTCATAGTTGGGGTCTTGTCTGTCTATTCGGATCGGTTGCGATTCGGGACCCGCCAGACTGGAGCGATGGCTCTCTCCGCTCTTATCGTGATCGCGATCGTGGCGAGTGTCTCCTTTGTGTCTGGCTGGGCGAGATGGAATTACACCGGTTACGAGGGCAAGGACAGCTTCCCTGAGTACTCCGCCTTCATGGATGAGGTCGAGAAGCTGCCCGACGGGCGGCTGCATTGGGAAGCAAGTGCCGACCTTGGCCAGTACGGCACCACCATGGCACTGATGTTGATCCCGTATTGGTCCGAGGGGCACACCTCAATGGAAGGTTTGTATTTCGAATCGAGTCTTTCTACGCCCTTCAGCTTTGTGAACGCATCAGAGATGAGCTTCAAACCTTCGAACCCGATTCCGGGTCTTCCCTATCACACCTTCGATTTCGAACGCGGCGTGGAGCACTTGGCTTTCTTTGGGGTGGACTACTACGTGGCGTTCACTGAGGAAGCCAACGACGAGGCCTTTGCTGTGGGGTTGAAGCAGGCCGCGGTTTCAGGACCGTTCGGCATTTATGAGATCCCCGATGTTGAGATGATCTCCATTGGCAGTTTTGAGCCTTTGGTGCTTGAAGAGCCAGAGCAGGAGTTTCTGGCCCATTTTATTCCTCTTCCCGAGCGCGATGACGATCAGTTCGTGTCATTCTCGGACTTCTCGCTTGCTTGGTACGACGATCTGGAGAACTTGGGCACCTACGTCGTCGATGCTGGTGATCCGTCCTGGAGGCGGATCGATTCCTTGAGCGATTTGCAGTACGCCAAACCGAACGGAATCACGGGAGAGGTAAGCAACATTGAGATCACGGATCGTCGGATCTCTTTCCATACCACGGCGATTGGGGCTCCGCACCTCATCAAGATCTCGTACTTCCCGAACTGGGAGGTAACTGGCGCCGATGGTCCCTACCTAGCGGCGCCGTCGCTGCTGTTGGTGGTGCCCACGAGTGAGGATGTTGTCTTGGAGTTCAAGAACACTTGGGTCGAGAACACTGGTAACGCTGCCTCTGCAGTTGGTGTTGTGGCGCTCCTCGTTAGTTGGCGGACGATCAGGCGAAGGAAGGCTGCGTCAGCCTGATGAAGTCCTACATCAAGACGTTCCTCGATAAGGCGACGGGCCGGCAGTTCGCAACGATGGTGACCATTGGCGTGCTCAACACCATCATGGATTTCGGTCTTGTCAAAATTTTGCTGGACTACACACCGATCAATAAGTACGTGGTGATAACGGGGTCGGCCTTGCTGGTGACTGGGTTGTCGTACCTCATGAACAAACGGCTGACGTTTGGTCAGGCGGGTCTCGGGAAGTTGTCCGAGTCGGCCAGCTTCTACCTGATCAACTTCTTGGCAGTCGGGGTCACCAACTTGTTCGTGTGGATTGCTGATCTGTTGATCGACGAAATGACCACGAATCAGGTGCTGTGGGCGAAGGTCCTGGCCACGGGTGTGATCCTGTTCCCGAAGTTTGCCGGCTACCGCGACGTCGTCTTTGGTGGGAGAGATCGCCGGAGTTGAGTCAGGCCCCACAACGTCCTTGG
>CAXMPE010000214.1:0-3211 GCA_964195245.1 uncultured Verrucomicrobiales bacterium
CATCAGGGAAACGCTGACCGAATTGGCTGGCGACCAAGTTGCTGAGAAGGCTCGGGTTCTCTACGGAGGTTCGGTCAACCCCGCAAACATCAAGAATTTCATGGCGAAAACACATATTGATGGTGCCCTCGTGGGTGGTGCCTCCCTCGACCCCGACGAGTTTGCTGCAATCGTTCGATATTGGGTATGAACCACACGCTGATCCTGCTTCGTCACGGGCAGTCAATCTGGAATCTGGAGAATCTGTTCACTGGCTGGACCGATGTCGGACTCACCGAACAGGGCGAGGAAGAGGCGAGAGCGGCGGGGCGGCTGATGGTGGAGGAGGGCCTCCATCCTGACGTCCTTCACACTTCGGTTTTGATACGAGCCATCGAAACCGCTGACCTTGCGCTGGAGTCCGCGGGTTGGACCGAAATGCCGACCCAGCGTTCATGGAGGCTCAACGAACGTCACTATGGAGCTCTCCAGGGGTTGAACAAACTCGAGACGGCCGAGAAGTACGGGGCCGAGCAGGTCATGGCATGGAGACGCTCGTTTGATGTGCCGCCACTTCCGCTTGAGCTCTCCGACGACAGGCATCCAAGCCACGATTCGCGTTACGACGATGTGGATCCCAAGGATCTCCCCTCCACGGAATGCTTAGCTGATGTTGTGGAACGGATGTTGCCCTATTGGCATGAGGAGATCGCCCCTCAGACCCGCGCCGGGCTTACCCCCCTCATAGTTGCCCACGGCAATTCGCTTCGGGCTCTGGTGATGCATTTGGATGAGATGTCCGAGAGCGAGATCGTCGCCCTCAACATTCCAACCGGGATTCCTTTGCTATATGAATTGAATTCCGAGATGGAGCCAGTTTCACATCGCTACTTGGGGGATCCCGACGCTGCCCAAGCGGCGGCTGATGCCGTAGGCAATCAGGCCGGGTAGGTGAAGCCATCGGAGGGTGGTACGATTGCGCCCCCGCCAGTCGGCGGGATTTCAACTGTTTGAAGTCAGATCAGCATGAATTTTCTTGAAGCGATTGCCATAGTCGTACACATCATCCTCTCCCTGGCCGTGGTTACTCTTGTGCTCCTCCACTCGGGGAAAGGTGGGGGACTGTCAGATGTGTTTGGCGGAGGTATGTCGACGTCGAACCTCACAGGGTCGACTGTTGTCGAGCGAAATCTCGACCGGCTGACGGTGATTGTGGGTGTGTTGTTCGGTATCAGCACCTTTGTGCTGACCTTCACGCTGAGCTGACGTGGCGGTACAGTCGCTCGGTCCCGTGTCGCATGTCGGAGTGGCGGAATTGGAAGACGCGCCAGGCTAAGGACCTGGTGGGGTGTGTAACCCCGTGGAGGTTCGAGTCCTCTCTCCGACACCAGCACCGAGATGCACAGAGCTGCACTGAGTGGTCTGTTGTCCTGTCGCGACGGGCTTCTACGCGTCGTTGGTGTCGTCTGTCGTCAGTATGAGCCATATGGCAGAGGAGTGCACGGTGATGCACCGAACGGAATCCTGATGCACCTAGTGGAACTGGTTCCGGGCACCCTGAGGGCACCTTCGTGACACCTCGACTCGCTATTTCGAAAAGCTACGTAATGACTAGTTATTGATAATGGCCAATGGTCGCCAAGGAAAGTACGCACTCTCGTTTGCGATTTTGGATAACGCTCCCTCAAACATTCAGGATTTGTTGGTGATCGACCGAGAACAACTAGATGGACATCCAGGAGCTGCGTTCTCGGAGGTGGCAACGAGCCACGACGCTGGTGGTCGTTCTGATCACAGCCGTCGGACTGCTTGGCGTTGGGATGATTTTTTCTAGCTCGTTCAGCGCCTCTCAAGTCGCCAGCCATGCACGTTCCCTACATTGGACCAACGCGGCCTTGGGCACGGCAGGCATCGCTCGAGCCTCGATAGCCCAGGCCGTGTTCTTCTCCTTCGACATCGAGGGAGCTTATTCGAATCCAGACGTATCTCAGGTCGCTATCGACGAGGCTCAAGCCAATCTCAGAGCCTTGGAGTCGATGCTCTCCACATCCGAACTGCGGACAGGTTCGCTGCAAGAGTCGATCAGAATCTTCATCTCTCAGGGCGATCACGTCATTGCACACGCAGCCGTGGGCGATGCGCGAGAAGCCGAATTAGAGCGAGTCTCAGAACTCGAACCATCGTTCGAGACGCTGAAGGAGCGGCTCACCAAAGAGCAGACAGAACTGGCTGACAAGATTGCGGGGTTTGAGGCATCCGCCCGCCGCGTTTCGGACCTCAATCAACTCGCCATCGCTCTGGTTCTTCCAGTAATGACGATCGTCTTCTGGTTCGCTCTCCGCCGCCGTATTCGAAAAAACGAGTCAGCAATGCGAGCGGATCTCGAGACCCAAGGTCAAATGAACGCTGCGAAAGACGATTTCATTGCAGGACTGTCACATGAGCTGCGCACGCCACTCACAGTGATACTCGGGTTCTCTGAGGTGCTTCTTGATGACAACGGTCTGGACGCCAACTCCTCCGAGCTGATCGGTCTGATCAACGCGGCGTCTGCCGATTTGTCACGCATGGTCGACGACCTCCTTGTTGCGGCCCGGCTGGACGCCGACGCGTTGACAGCCCGTGCCCAACCGATCGATCTCGCCGAACAAGCCCAAAGGGTGGCCGCTCCCTACCTTCGCACCGGTGAGAAACTTGAAGTGAAGGTGCCTTCAATTCAAGTTTATGCCGACCCCCTGCACGTACGACAAGTCATTCACAACCTCGTCTCAAATGCCGAGCGCCACGGTGGTGACACAATCGTCATCTCCGCCAACGAAAAGAACGGCAAGGCCCACCTCATAGTTGCCGACGATGGTGAAGGCGTAACCAGAGACGCCGAAGAGAATCTTTTCCATCGATTCTCCAACCGGGGACGCGAAGCCCAAGTTGTCGGCAGCGTTGGTTTGGGCCTGGCCGTCTCCCAGGAGTTGGCGATGCGGATGGGTGGCTTCATTCGCTACACACATGTGGACGGTTGGACAATGTTCACCATGCGGCTTCCAGTTATACCGACTATGAAAGCCCGGGACAACGACACACTGGCTGAAGCCATCAGTGAGATGTCATGAACAGACGCCTCGCGAGAACCCTTGCGCTGACGCTTACGGTGGCCCTTCTCGCAGTCCTAGGCGCTATGGCGGCATTCGGAGCATCAACAGCCACTCCGCCCACTTCTCCGCCCACTTCTCCG
>CAXMPE010000215.1:0-5327 GCA_964195245.1 uncultured Verrucomicrobiales bacterium
ACGGATCAAAGACGCTTCCAAGCGGATCAAAGTGTCGCCACTTGGAGCGGGTGCCTCGGGAGGGTCATCACTGCCGCTTGACCCCAAGTTTTCCACCGCACAGTTGGGGTGGGACGCGACCTTCGACAACAGTATCGACGCCATAGCGTCGCGCGATGCTGTGGCCGAGTACGCGTTTGCTTGCACCCAAAGCATGATTCACCTCAGCCGGTTGGCTGAGGAGCTGATCCTTTGGACGACCACCGAGTTTTCATGGGTGACGTATGGTGATGATGTGACTACTGGCTCGTCTGCGATGCCGCAGAAGAAGAATCCTGATATCGCTGAGCTGGCTCGAGGCCGAGGGGGCAGGGCAATTGGCGAGTTGACCACCCTGCTGGCAATCCAGAAGGGTCTGCCCATGGCCTATAACCGTGATCTCCAAGAGGACAAAGCCGCGGTTTTCTCCGTGGACGATCTTCTTGCCGGGACGATTGCCGCCATCGGGGCGCTGGTGGAATCTGCAGTCTTCGACCCCCCAGAGCCGAGCGCCTGGGTCTGCTCGCTAGATCTTGCCGAACTGCTGGTGGAGCGAGGCGTTCCGTTCAGGGAAGCCCACGAGGTGGTTGGGAGACTCATTACCGCGCTGATCGGCGATGGCCGAGACATGTCTCAGACCACTGCAGATGATCTCGCCGCTATTGACGGGCGCTTCCGTCCCGAAGACCTCGATGTTCTTACTCCTCAAGCTTCAGTCCGCCGCCGGAAGTCTCCGGGTGGTGGAAGCTTCGAATCGGTTGAAGCCCAACTAACAAAGCTCCGCCTTCTCCTCGCCTAACCCCAAAGCGTCGCCGACTTTGGGCTTGTTGTAGGATCCGGCTGAGGTTGGGAGACTTGCATTGATGTTGATTGCAGCAATATTCGGCACGATCGCTGGGATCGTGCACGTCGGGTTCTTCGTTATGGAGGCGCTCCTCTGGCAGAAGCCAGCGGTTTGGAAGATTTTCGGCGTGAGGAGTCAGGCTGATGCCGATATTCAGGCGTTCGCTCTTAAGAACCAGGGTTGGTACAACCTGTTCCTTGCCGGTGGTGCCTTCTGGGGTGTCACGCGGTTGGTCAGCCTGGAAGATTCCACACTCTTCGTCTACGTCAACCTCTTCATGGTGGGAGCAGCCCTAGTTCTGCTGATTTCCAACTCGAAGTTGTGGCGGGGCTTCATTGTGCAGGCTCTAGCTTCAATTGTGGCTCTTGTAACATTGATGCTTTAGGAGGAACCCGTGGAAACAGAGAAGTATGGAATGACGGTGCGAACTGAGTTGTCCTTCGAAGCGGCGGAAGCTGCTGTCCGGGAGGCTCTGGCAGGTGAGGGATTTGGAATACTCACTGAGATTGATATCGCAGCAACGTTCAAAGCGAAACTCGATCTAGACCGACCAAAGTACAAGATCCTCGGAGCGTGCGCCCCAGAACTGGCTAGCCAAGCGATTGCGCTTGATGCGCGCGCTGGGCTGCTGCTCCCTTGCAACGTAGTCATCGACGAGGGTGAAGATGGAACAGTGATCTCGATCCTCGACCCAGACAAGATGATCACGTTGATGGATAATCCAGCCGCAGAAGCCTTCGCAAAAGAAGCCAGAACCCGCCTAGCTAAAGCCCTCTCAATCCTGGAAGACTAAGCCTTCGGGCTTACTCCCTCGATTTCGGGTGAGTCGAAGGCGAGGGGTACCCGCTTCACAGATCTGTCCGGCGGGCTGTCCTAGTTCTAGTCCTAGTTTTGGTCCGAGGTGCGAAGCAACTCGTTAGGCCCAATACCCGTCGATGCGTGCCAAGACCTGCAGCATGACCTCGTCAGCACCGCCGCCGATTGAACTGAGTCGGGAGTCGCGGTAGAACCGCGAGGTCCACGTTTCGTCCATGTAGCCCATGCCGCCGTGGAATTGGAGACACCAGTCGGCTACCTCTCTGATGAGGCGGGCACCCTTGAGCTTGGCAATTGTTGCTTGACGTGTGATGTCCTCACCGGCGATTCGCTTGACAGCGATCGCGTAGTTGTACTCGCGCAACATGTCTGTCTGTGCGGCCAGATCAGCTAGCTGAAACTGAATGTACTGGTTGGCCATAAGTGGCTTTTCGAAAGCCTGACGCTGTAGAAGGTATTGCTTGGTTCGTTCAAGAGCGAGGAGGCACGAACCCACAGCCGAGTAGTTGGCCCACATGCGCTCTACAACGAACTGTTCCATTTGCTGCTGAAACCCGCGGCCTTCCACCCCGATGGTGTGAGTGACTGGAACTCGGACATCATCGAACGTGATGAGGCCGGTATCTGAAGCGTGCATACCCATCTTCTTGAGCTTCGAAACCTGATATCCCTCGGTTGCGGTAGGAATGAGGATCTGGGTCATCCCTCGGAAGCCCTCTTCGTTTGAGGTTCGGACCAGTGTGCACAGCCAGTCGGCCTGCAGGGAGTTGGTGATGAACATCTTGGAGCCGTTGATGACCCACTCGTTGCCGTCCTTGTAGGCCTTGGTTCGGATGCCGGCGACATCGGATCCAGCGTCGGGTTCGGTCACAGCGACGCCGGCAACCATTGTCCCGTTTAACGCTGGACGAAGGTACTGCTTCTTGAGTTCGTCTGAGCCGTACTGATGGAGCGATGGGGTAGCCATGTCCACCTGGACACCGACCGCCATTCCGATTGCGCCGTGTGCGGCTCGACCCATCTCTTCGGCAAGTATTACCGAGAATCCGTGATCGGCTCCTTGCCCTCCATACGCTGGCTCATACTCAAGGCCGAGGATTCCCAACTCGGCCATCTGTCCGAAGACTTCATGTAGCGGGATCCACTCGTCGTCTTCCCACTGGTCCACCCGAGGGTTGAGTTCCTGCTCGATGAACGAGCGAACCACCTGCCGAAACTGTTGGTGTTCCTCAGTGAACAGCAAGATCCCCTCCTTGGTTAGGCACCGGTCATGGGTGAGCCGTTGTTATCTCAGGCTAATCGGCATTTCGACTGTGACGCTGCGCAGGTACTCACCGAGTCCCTTGGCCTGGGCGTCTGCGCGGGAGCTCGCTGCAACGCCTTCCTCGAGGATTCCCTGGACGACGAAGTTGAGTGATAAGAGGTTGGGAAAGTCGTGGCGTTCAATCGGGAGGTGGGCGAGATCGGGGAGGAGCTCCTTTAGCTTGCTAGTGGTGAGGAACATGGAGAGCCAGGCAAAGGCTTCGGGGCTTCGAGCGAACACTCCAAGGTTGGCGTTGGGCCCTTTGTCGCCCGAGCGGGTCCCGAACACTCTTCCAAACGCGTCTTCTTTCAGCCCACCAAATACAAGAGGATGGGTGGGCGCGTCCTTAGGTGTCACAACCGCCGGCGGACCCGTTGGAGCTGGGCCGATAACGTGCTGTTCGCCATCGATCTCCATGTGGTGTTTGACCTTGGACCGTTGAATTAGCGCGGGCCAGTAGACCGCGTACGGGGCGGCCGGACCGGGAGGAGAAAGGGAGAAGAATCCGGGGATCGATCCGAGAGCGGTCTCGATGATTGCCGACGAGAAGGCCCTTCCAACCTTGTCCTTGTCCTGGTCCTTCACCGTGAGCCTGAAGATCGAGGTTGCTCCAGCGTTGCTCACCGAGCCTCGGGCTGGTTCACCGATGAGTTCTGTGTTGACCGTGTCGAACTGATCTTTTGCGATGGGCATAGCGTCCCAAATCGTCTCCTCGAGCAGAGCTGCCTTGGCCTCAATGTCGAGGCCGGTGAGTCCTATCGAGACTGAATTCTTGAATCCGCCGGCGAAGTTCATGGCAGCCTTGGCTTCATCGGGCGCCGGTTCGCCCCTAACCCCCGAGACGCGGACGCGATCGGTGGCCGTCTGCTCAAGTTGAATGGTGTCGAATCGAGTAACGACATCTGGATTGATGTATCGAACTCCTCCGATCTCGTAGAGCAGCTGTGAGGTGATGGTGCCGATGCTGACTTCGCCCCCAGTTTCCTCGTGCTTCCCGACAGTGAAGCTGCCATCGCTTTCAACATCGACCCACGGGAACCCGGCTCTACTCAAATCCTTTATCTCGGTAAAGAACGAGTAGTTGCCGCCGGTTGCCTGCGTTCCACACTCGATAACGTGGCCAGCTACCACCGCTCCGGCCAAGCGGTCCCAATCTGTCCTACTCCACTGGTGGTGCCAAGCAGCTGGCCCCACCACCATGGCAGCGTCAGTCACTCGACCGGTGATAACAACATCAGCGCCAGCGTCTAGCGCTTCTTTGATGCCCCACCCTCCGAGATAGGCGTTGGCGGTAAGGACGCTCTCGGCCAGATCTCCGAGCGGCTCACCAGTATCGAGGTGGCGTAGGGGGTTGTCCCGTAGGATCTCAGGAAGCTGATCTCTGATGTCATCGCCAGACACCACAGCCACAGAAACAGAGAGATTGGCAGCCGCAGCAATGGCTCTAACAGCGTCGGCACAGCCATGGGGGTCTAACCCGCCCGCGTTGCTGACCACCTTGATGCCGCGCTCAACACAGGTTGCCAGCACCTGTTCCATTTGAGCCACGAAGGTGCGAGCAAACCCCCCGTCAGGTCGTCGCTGCTGGGTTTTCGCCAGGATGAACATGGTGAGTTCTGCGAGATAGTCGCCGGTGAGTACGTCGATTGGGCCGCCCTCGACCATCTCTCTGGCAGCCGACAAGCGGTCCCCGTAGAAGCCGCTGCAGTTGGCGATTCGAATCGACTCGGTCACGGGTTAGAGGATAGTGAACATGCCAAGAAGTCCGCTTCCGGATGCACACCCGTTAGAGCCAGGATGAGGATTTTTCGGCCGGTGGTGTTCCATCGTGAAGTATCCTCTCTTGGCATGAATCCATCCTTTGCTCAGCGCCGTACACAGTTCCTCGATGCCGTCGGTAGCGGCATTGCCGTCGTCCCCGCGGGACATGAAGTCACTAGGAACGCCGACAACGATTATCCGTTCCGGCAAGACTCTGACTTCTGGTTCCTAACCGGCTTTGGAGAGCCGGAGTCGATAGCGGTATTTGATCCAACCCATGCGTCTGAACAGTTCGTTCTATTCGTTCGGCCAAGGGACCGCGATCTGGAGATCTGGAACGGGTATCGCGCAGGGGTCAAGGGGGCGATCGACGACTTTGCCGCCGATGCCGCCTACCCGCTCTCAGAGTTCGCAGACGAGATGCGCAGACGACTAGTAGGTAACGATGCCGTCTTCGTTCGCCCGGGGTCGACTCCAGAGTCAGATGTTCGAAAAGCGCTAGACGGCTTGGGCTTCTTCAATGAGCGATTTGGCTATCCAGTGCCCTCCACGATGACCGATCCCACCCCGATGATCGCCGACATG
>CAXMPE010000216.1:0-11867 GCA_964195245.1 uncultured Verrucomicrobiales bacterium
AATCAGCACTGTGTAGAACCTTATCGAAGTCGACAGCAGCGTAGCTGAAACCCCAGCAAGTGCTAACGCGAATGCCAATGCTGAAACCCAGGGCGACCCCTCGAGTTGGCCAAAGGGGTTGGGAGTGGCATTCGCATTGGCACTAGCTTTAGCGCTCGTTTACGAATCCCTCTTTCTCTTTACCTCTTCGCGGAACTGCTCAAACTTGCCGCCTTTGATGGCAACTCTTGCCTCTGAGAGAATCCCAACCGTGTGGGTCAGGTTGTGGATGGAGAGCAGGCGGTAGGCAGCCAGCTCCTTGGAACGGAACAAATGGCGGAGATACGCTCGGGAGTAGCGGCTACAGGTCAAGCAAGGACATTCAGCGTCTAGTGGGGTGTCGTCCTCTGAAAATACTTGGGTGCGAATGTGATAGTCGCCGGTTCTTGTGAGCACCTTTCCGTGACGCGCCAACCTTGTCGGCCAAACGCAATCGAAGAGGTCAGCACCGCGTGCCACAGCATCGAGCACCCCTTCGGTATCGCCAAGCCCCATCACGTAACGCACTTTGTCTGTGGGAAGTTCTGGCATGGTTGCGTCGAGGGCTATGTTCCTCTCCTCGGCAGACTCCCCAACCGAGAGTCCCCCAATGCCAAACCCAGCGAATCCCAGTTCCGCTGTTGCTCGGGCCGATACGGCACGCAACTCTGGGTCAACGCCACCCTGGATAATCCCGAAGAGCGCTTGATCCTCTCGTCCGTGGGCAACCACCGCCCTTTCAGCCCAACGCAGAGTTCTCTCCATTGCCTGTTTGACGGCTGAAGGGTGGGCGGGGAGGCCGATGAGCTCATCGAGAACCATGGCGACGTCAGCGCCCAGATCCTCCTGAATGCGGACAGCTCCCTCGGGTGTCAACATGACCTTGCTGCCGTCGTAGGTGCTCTTAAAGTCAACGCCCTCCTCGCTGACTTTCGGCTTGAGCGAGAAGATCTGGTATCCGCCCGAATCGGTCAGCATCGGCTTGTCCCATGCCATGAACCGAGGAAGGCCACCCATCGTCTTAACGAGGTCGGCGCCAGGGCGCAGCATGAGGTGATAGGTGTTAGCCAAGACCATTTGGGCGCCCACGTTCTCGATATCGGCCGAGTCGAGTGCTCGCACGCTTGCCCTAGTACCTACCGGCATAAAGGTGGGAGTCTGCACCTGGCCCCGAGCCAGACTCAAGGTCCCGGCCCGCGCTGGACCATCGCTACATTCCACCTCAAAAGCTCCTGGTGTGAGTGTCATAGCTAACAGCGACTGGCTTGTGACGTGGGTGCAAGCAACATGGTGTCACCAAAGGATAGGAAGCGATAATGTCTTTCGAGAGCAACCGAGTACGCCTCACGCCATCGGGCGCCCATAAGCGCTGAGATCATGACCACCAGAGTAGATCCTGGAACATGGAAGTTCGTCAGCATGAGATCCACCACCTGTAATCGGTACCCGGGGGTGATGAAGAGACTCGAGGCTCCTTCTCCCGCAGTGACCAACCCATCACCACAGGCAGCGGTTTCCAACGTCCTAGTCACCGTTGTGCCAACCGCTACGACCCTTCCGCCCTTCTGCCTGGTGGCCTCGATGAGTTCGGCTGTCTTCTGTGGGATGCTGTATGACTCGGAATGCATCTGATGGTCTGAGACTAGGTCAGTCTTGATGGGCCGAAACGTGTCGATGCCAACACGAAGTTCAACGTGGGCAAGACCGATACCCTTTGCCGCAAGGGCTCTAACAATTTCGGATGTGAAATGTAACCCAGCTGTGGGAGCCGCGGCGGAGCCAACCATGTCAGCGAACATGGTCTGATACCGGTCAGGGTCCTCCAGCGACACCGTGATGTACGGAGGTAACGGCATTTCACCGGCCGCCTCGATCCACGCCTCGCCACTTTGCCCCTGCGGCGGCTCAAGCGTCAGCCGGACCCTTCCCTCGACCGGATCAGACTCCAGGAGTGCTCTTCCGCCGAATCCTTCGAGCACGATGCCAGCGCGTAGGCGGCGAGCGGGCTTGACGAGCGCGTTCCAGGTCCCGTCCTGCAACAGGCTCAACAGCAGAACCTCCACGTGGCCCCCCGTCTCAACTCTGCGCATTGCCAGGCGAGCGGACCGGACTCTCGTCGAGTTCACCACCACCAAGTCTCCCTCTTCCAAGAGCTCAGGGAGTTCGGAGTAGACGTGGTCAGAGAGATCCCGGGTGTCTAGTAGGCGCGCCGCACTGCGATCAGAAAGAGGGGTCTGGGCGATGGCTTCTGTTGGCAGTTCATAGACGAACTGAGAAAGCCGCAACTCGGAGGAAATGCTCACTGGTCAGAGCAGCGAACCCTGAGGTGCCTCGGGCGGCGTGAGTCCTAGGTGCAAGTAGGCCGCAGCGGTAGCGGTCCTCCCCCGGGGCGTTCGCTGAATGAGACCTTGCTGGAGCAGGAACGGTTCGTACGCATCTTCTACCGTCTCGGGTTCCTCACTCACTGCTATTGCGAGAGTCGAGAGCCCCACGGGTCCCCCACCGAAGCGTTCGATGATGGTGCGCAAGATCGCTTGGTCCAAGGGATCGAGACCTATCGAGTCCACCTGGAAAACCTCCAAAGCCTTGTGGGCGGTCCCCTCATCGACCACTCCGTCCGCGCGCGCGACGGCGAAGTCTCTGACCCGAGCGAGGAGTCGGTTGGCAATGCGGGGTGTACCCCGGCTTCGCCCGGCGATCGTGTCGGCACCGTCAGCAGTTACTT
Organism: uncultured Verrucomicrobiales bacterium; assembly: GCA_964195245.1. Classification (GTDB taxonomy): domain Bacteria; phylum Actinomycetota; class Acidimicrobiia; order Spongiisociales; family JAENVV01; genus CAXMPE01. The sequence continues at coordinate 2,744 of CAXMPE010000216.1, forward strand.
CCACACCCAAAATTGATCCCGAGCGGGTCACGATGGCTGCGAGATCGTCTGGCCCGTAGAAGTCCAGTCGATCGACGATGCCGAACCTGTCTCTTAGCGGCGCCGAGATCATGCCCATCCGGGTTGTAGCACCGGCCAAAGTGAACCGAGGGAGAGAAAGCCGAATGGTCTGAGCAGACGGGCCTTTGCCGAGAACGATATCCAATTGGAAGTCCTCCATCGCTGTGTACAAGACCTCCTCCACGGCCCGCGGTAGTCGATGGATCTCATCAATGAAGAAGACATCTCCCTCATCCAAATTAGACAGAATCGAAGCGAGGTCGCCTGGACGATCGAGCGCCGGCCCCGATGTGACGTGGAACCGGGCGCCCATCTCGGCCGCAACGATGCCAGCAAGCGTGGTTTTACCCAGGCCTGGAGGTCCCGAGAGCAGTACGTGGTCCAGTGGCCGCTCCAAGAGCCTGGCAGCCTCGAGGCTGATGGAGAGCCGCTCTTTGAGTGGCAGCTGCCCAACAAACTCAGTCAATGTCTGAGGCCTGAGTGTTACTTCTACCTCGTCAGCAGGACCCTCTTGAGCTGTCACAAGGCGTTCGTCTCTCATCGCAACCGATCTTTCCCTAGAGCTTGGAGAGCTAATCGGATCTGCGACTCAACCGGCTCGTCGTCTGGCAGACCAGACAATACTCCTGCAATCTCGGAGCCCTGATAGCCAAGCCCCTCCAAGGCTTCCTTCACGGTCGCCAAGGTCGAGCCGCTCGGGAGCTCAGCCTCAGTCGCGGCGAATTTGGGCTTCAGCTCCAAAATGATCTTCTGAGCGGTCCTCTTCCCGATCCCCTGCACAGTGCTCAGCAAGGTGACGTCTTCCATTGAGATGGCCGTCGCAATCGCCTCTGGCGTCAAGGTGGCCAGAATCGCGAGCGCCACTTTGGTGCCGACTCCAGAAGCAGACAGGAGGAGCTTGAAGGTGATTAGCTCTCGATCGGTGGTGAACCCAAACAGGCCCAACACGTCCTCACGAACGTGGAGGTGTGTGTGCAAGACGACCTCTTCGCCCAGCCCAGGCAGCGCTGCCAACGTTCGAGGAGTCACAGAAACAACGTACCCCACTCCGGCGACATCCAGGACAACGTCACTGGCCCTCGCGACCAAGATTCCCCGCAGCCGGCCTATCACGAAACGGCCTCGAACCTGATGTGTTGGCTGTGACATAGCGCCACCGCTAAAGCATCCACCGCGTCTGAAGGGCTCGGAGCCTCTTTCAGGTTGAAGCGTTGTACAACTGCCCGGCCGAGCTGTGCTTTGTCGGCGTTCCCGTCGCCGGCCACCGAAAACTTGATAGCGCTTGGGGTGTAGTCATACACAGCTATCCCAGCCGCAGCCCCACAAGCCATAGCAACCCCGGAGGCCTGCGACACGGTCATAGCGTTGCTCTTGTTGCCCCTGAAGAACACCCGCTCAATTGCCATCACTTCTGGCTCATACTCCACAATCACTGCAGCGAGATCCTGCTGGAGTTCAAAAAGCCGTCTAGCCGTAGGGGTCTTTGGATCGGTACGAATCACCCCAGCCGTCACGGCCACGGGCTTGCGATGTTCAAGTTTCACAATCCCGTACCCCGTACGCGTAAGCCCAGGGTCAATGCCAAGTACGAACATACGTTCTACCCTACCAGAAGCGTAGAACCACAACTAGGACTAGAACCAAGCACTCTGCGGGAACTCGAGTTCTACCCGAGACCTCTCACCCTGATGTTGGCCAGTGACTCACCTCTTACTTTTGTCCGGCCTCTTTCGGTGGCACAGGCTCCGCTCTGGCCGACAATCCTCTATGTTTGAGGCTCCCCTGCAAGAGACTCCCGCATGACCACAGATTTCGCATCATCGCCCGACCTATATCCGTTTGAGTCTCGGTGGTTTGAGTCTTCGGCGGGGCGGGTCCATTACATCGATGAGGGCGAGGGTCGTCCGATTGTGTTCTGCCATGGCCAACCTATGTGGAGCTTTCTGTACCGGCACATCGTCGTGGGGTTGCGAGACCGGTTCCGTTGTGTTGTCATCGACTACCCGGGTTACGGGCTGTCAGCTCGCCCCGACGGCTACGGATACACCCCAAGCGAGCAGGCTGGCGTCGTGGGGGAACTGGTGGACCATTTGGGGTTGGATGACATGATCGTGATGGGGCAAGATTGGGGAGGGCCGATCAGTATGAGCATGGCCGCAGCCAGATCTGATCGAGTATCAGGCATCGTCCTGGGCAACACATGGTTCTGGAATGGCGCCGACCTGAGGATGCGGCTCTTCAGCAAGTTCATGTCAACGCGATTCATGCAACGCAGGATTCTCGAGAACAACTGGTTCGTTGAGACTGGGATTCCAGCCGGCATGGCAACAAAGCCCTCAGAGCAGGTGATGGAGCATTATCGGGCCGTTCAGCACGCGCTGGAGATGCGAGTAGCCCTACCCATCGCCCCCCGAGAGATCCTGGACTCAGGAGATTGGCTCGAAGACCTCGAAGTTCAGGTGAAGACCAAGCTTGCCTCGAAACCGGTTCTATTGGTCTGGGGCATGAGGGACATAGCCTTCCGCCCATCTTTCCTAGCCCGGATGAAAGATACTTTCTCCGACCGGGTGGTGGTGGAGCTACCGAACGCAAAGCACTACATACAAGAAGACGCCCCTAACGAGATCGTCCAGGCAATCAGCGACCGATTCGGTTCCTAAGCATTGGCTTGGGTAGAACTTACTCAGCGGCCAGAAGCTCCATTACCTCGTCGCTGATATCGCCGTTGTTGTAGACCTCTTGCACATCGTCTAGGTCCTCGAGGGCTTCAATCATGCGCAGGAGCGTGGAAGCCTTCTCTCGATCGAGGTCGACGTTGGTCTGAGGGAGCATCGTGACCTCTCCCCGCACAAGCGTCTGACTGGAGTCGGAAAGAGCGTTGAAGACATCACGAAACTCACGAGGGTCCGTAATGACCTCGTACTCCCCCCTACCAGCTTCCTTGATGTCTTCTGCTCCAGCATCAAGGGCCGTCATCATGATGTCGTCTTCATCGCCAGTCATGACAATGAGTCCTTTTTGGTCGAATAGGTAGGCGACTGAACCTGGTTCTCCCAGGTTGCCGCCGTTTCGTGTGAAGGCGACGCGCACGTCTGAACTCGCCCGGTTGCGATTGTCGGTAAGGATCTGCACTAGGACCGCCACACCTCCCGGGCCGTAGCCCTCGTAGAAGAGTTCGTCATAGACAGCCCCACCGTCCATCTCACCAGCGCCACGTTTGATGGCTCTGTCGATGTTGTCGTTCGGCATCGATTGGCCTTTTGCCTTCGCAACCGCCTGCACGAGGGCAGCGTTCGAATCAAGATCGCTGCCGCCGGCTCGCGCTGCGGCCTCGATGCCCTTGGCGAGCTTTGCGAATAGTTTGCCTCGCAGCGCGTCCTGGCGGCCTTTGCGATGCTTGATATTGGCCCACTTGGAATGCCCTGCCATCTCTACTTCCCCTCGAAGCTCAGCAACATGTTGTGCACACGCAGATCGTCAGTCAACTCAGGATGGAACGATGTGGCGATGATACTCCCTTGCCGAATCATGACTGGGTGCCCTTGCCACTCAGAGAGCACCTCCACGTCGGGGCCGAGTTCTGAAACCCACGGGCCTCGGATGAACACTCCGGGGTACTCACCTTCAAGGCCTTTCACAACAACATCTGCTTCAAAGGACTCATTCTGTCGGCCCCACGCGTTGCGCTCTACCACCACATCAAGTACCCCAAGCTGGTGCTGGTCACTACCGGTGGTTCGTTTGGCCAAGAAGATCATCCCAGCGCAGGTGCCGAGAGTCGGGAGCCCTCCTGCAACCAGCTCCCTGATCGGGTTAAGCAGCCCGAAGAGGTGGGCTAACTTCCCAATGACGAGGGATTCTCCGCCGGGAATGACGAGGGCAGCGATGCCTTCAAGATCGACTACCTTGCGTACCTCGACAACCTCGGCCCCCAAGGTTTCGAGCGCAATTCGATGCTCTCTGAAATCACCCTGAAGGGCGAGCACCCCAACGCGCTTGGTCACCAGCCTCGTGCCGCGTACTTCTCCGACTCCATGAGATCATCAATGCCAATACCAGTCATCGGGCCGCCTAAGCCTGCCGATACTTTGGCAAGGACATCAGGGTCCTGGTAGAAGGTGGTGGCTTCGACGATCGCTCGGGCACGAGGTTCGGGATCCTCTGACTTAAAGATCCCGGAACCAACGAAGACTCCATCTACCCCGAGTTGCATCATGAGGGCTGCGTCAGCAGGGGTAGCTATGCCTCCAGCAGCAAAGTTGACCACGGGGAGGCGACCGGTTGCGGCAACTTCCTTTACGAGTTGATAGGGAGCGCCTAGCTCTCGGGCCACGGTCATCAGCTGATCCTCGCGCATGCCGGAGAGTCGCTGAATCTCGTTGGTGAGCGTGCGCATGTGGTAGACGGCGGACGATACGTCCCCTGTCCCTGCTTCGCCTTTTGTCCGAATCATCGCTGCGCCTTCGCCGATGCGCCGTAGCGCCTCGCCGAGGTTCCTTGAGCCACAGACAAAGGGTGTAGTGAACGCCCACTTGTCAATGTGATACTCGTTGTCAGCTGGCGTCAGGACCTCCGACTCATCTATGTAGTCCACCCCCAACGCCTGCAGTATCTGGGACTCAACGAAGTGGCCGATTCGAGCCTTGGCCATCACGGGTATCGAGACCGTCTCCTGAATTTCTGTAATCATCTGAGGGTCGGACATCCTTGCTACGCCGCCGTCGGCGCGGATGTCGGCTGGGACTCGCTCTAAGGCCATGACTGCAACAGCGCCAGCATCCTCGGCAATCTTGGCTTGCTTTGCGTTGACCACGTCCATGATCACGCCGCCCTTGAGCATCTCTGCGAGCCCTCGCTTTACGAGCTCTGTGCCCTGCTGGCCTGTTTCCACGTTGTTCACTCCTGCATTCTGAAGGAACTCAATTCTATCGAGTTCCCAACGTTGTCGGTCGCTGTTATCTGGCTTGTTCAATCGCCTCGTCATAGAGGCTGCGGTACTGATTCATCACTTCGGCGACCCTGAAACGCTGCACAGCCGCCAGGCCGGCCTCGGAACGGGACGCCTGCTCTTGACTGTCGAGCAGAAGCGCAGCTACCGCAACGCCCAGCGCGACCGAGTCACCAGCAGGAACAGTTACTCCCGCTGGTCCTGCAACGTCCTTGAACGCTTTCAGATCCGACATCACAAGGGGAGTCCCAGCTGCAAGCGCCTCTGCCACCACTAGGCCGAAGCTTTCTCCGAATAGCGCTGGGGCGACCGCAACCTGCGCACTGCTGAGCAGACCCCACTTCTCCTCCTCCGTGATAGTGCCGTGCTTGATGACACCAGGCTCGCTGGGGCCATCGATGGTCAGGTGCAACTCTGCGTCGGGAACCTGTCTTCGGACCGTCGGCCAAGCCTCGAGCAGAATCTGGATCCCTTTGCGTCGCTCATCTCTCCCTATGAGAACTACCCGACCGGGCACACGATCCGTGTTGATGTTCAGAGGAGCAACAGCGTTGGGAATTACGCTCAGCCCAGTCCCCCAATTAACCGCAGCCACCGTCGAGACGGCCGTTGAGGAAGAAGGCTTGGGGAGTCTCGCTCGAACACTCCGGCCAAGCCACCGGCGACTGCGGGCAACGTCAGCGTGGTACGTGTGTACCTGAGGAAGCCCTGATCTAGCAGCCCACCAGCCAAGCGCAGGCATCGTTGGTTCATGCACATGAAGGACGTCACACTCGTTGAGAACTGCAAGAAACCTGTGCCTCACCCGAGGGTCGATAAGGACGCGGGCAACGGATCCGTTGCCAGGCATGGCAACGGCCCTCCCCAGCCGGATCTCCCCTTCTGCGGCCGCCTCCACTCCGGAGCCGACGACCAACGCTTCGTCCCCTCTTCGTCGGATCTCCTCGGCCAACAGCCTGACCTGGCTCTGGACACCACCAGGTACGTCAAGTGAGTACGGGCAGACCAACCCGACTTTCACCTTGCGTAACCGGGGTCAGAAGGCCAGTTGGGTTGTAGCACGTGCCACTGCTCTGGTGCCCGTCGGATCAGCGGTTCCAGTCGATCGACCACTTGCTGCATGGAGCCCGAGAGCGCATCCCCCACGTCATCTTTCGAGAACTCCAGCGGGGCATCGACTACAAAGCGATGGCCGCTTCTAGTGAAGTAACAAACGACCGGAAGTACCGGCGCTGCCGCAGCGGCGGCGAGGACGACCGGGCCCGCTGGCAGATGAGTCTCTTCACCGAAGAACGAGACCGGCACTCCAGTCCCCGAGATGTCCCGGTCACAAAGAAGGGCCACAACCCGCCCTGACTTCACGGCCCGTACCAATCGAAGGAACGATCCTTTGGTCCCGTCCGCCAGCACGATTTCTATGCCGGCCTCTGCACGCATGTTGATGAACCAATCGGTCAGTTGGCCATCGGCTAGGTCTTCGGCGACGGCGACGATGGGAGCCCCCAACGAAAGCGGGTAGATCGCGGCGTAATCCCAATTTCCGATGTGAGCAACGGCGAGCACCGCCCCACTGCCCTGCGCCAGCGCATCGGTGAGATACTCCTCACCCTCCAACTCAAAGCGGTCCAGGATGTCTAGTTGGCGGTCGGCGTCCAGCCAGAAGGTCTCAAGAAAGTAGCGGCCATAACTCGCGAAACGCTTCCGTGCGACTCTCCGGTCTGTTCGCGATACAAGCTGAGGGTCGCCATGTCGCACCCGGGCGGCGTGACGCCGCGAAGTCTGTCGAGCTGTCGGCTGTGTGGCCCACATGATGTGCCCGCCAACAACCCCTAAGAAGCGAACCATCCAACGCGGGAGCGGGCGAATGACTCTGGAAAGAAACCGATACGATCGCGCACTAGACATCGTCTATCTCGAACCAAGCCGCCATAGTTCGCTGGGCGACCGAAAGCCACACTAGGGCGATCAGCAGACCGAGGAAGGGCACGAGATACCCCGAAACAAGGGCGATGCCGATCAGGACGACCCGCTCGGTCCGGCCCGCGACGCCTGTTGGACGATAGGCTCCGAGCGCCTCTGCTTTGGCTCGCACGTACGACGTCAGAATCGACCCACCCAGGCCAAGCACCGCAATCGCGACCACCGTCACATCCCCAGCATGAGCGACAGCAATTGCTGACCACATGGCGGTCTCGCTTACTCGGTCAGCAACCGAATCGAGAAGCTCCCCTCGCAGGGTGGCGTCCTGGTTGAGCCGCGCCAGCGATCCATCAAGCATGTCCAGGGCCGACCCAGCAACAAACAGTATCCCTCCGGCAAGCGGATGCCCTCCTAGCACAAGCCAGGCCGCAGCGAGGGTCGCCAGAAGCCCGATGCCGGTCACAGCCACCGGCTTGATGCCCAACTGAGCGACGACGCGGGCGAGGGGCCGCAACCACCTTTCTCGGGAACTACTAACTCTTCTCTCAATCATTGGAGGCAACGGTAACAACTCTTTGCGCCTCAGCTTCCGGCTTCTCCACGTTGTGTCGTACAATGGGGTCGACCGCAAAGGTGCAGTTTCGCCACGTCGCGGTCACATGATGGGTAAGGACGGACGTTCATGAGTGAGGCAACACTGGATCTAGGCGATCAGCAGATAACGCTCCCAATCCTTGAGGGATCGATGGGCGACCGAGCAATCGACATCACCCAGCTTCGGAAAGAAACGGGGTTCACTACCTTCGACCGAGGGTTCGGAAACACCGCTGAAACCAAGAGCGACATCACCTTCATCAACGGTTCAGAGGGCATGCTCCTCCATCGCGGCTACGACATCGAAGAGCTGGCCTCTAAGGCTTCCTTCCTTGAGGTCGCCTATCTCCTCATCTACGGAGAGCTGCCCAACGAGGCGGAACTCGCCGAGTGGCAGTCGTCGATAATGAACCACTGTCTTGTTCGCGAAGATATGCGTCACCTGTTTGAGGCCTTCCCGCATAACGCTCATCCCATGTCGATCGTTGCCGCAGCCGTCTCCACCATCGGTGCCTACTACCCCGAAGCAGCCGACCCTACCGACCCAGGGCCCGTCGAGCTCGCCACCCGGATGTTGCTGGGCAAGATGCCAACAATGACAGCATGGACCATGAAGTACCGGACCCATCAGGCGTACATCTACCCCGATCGCCACGACGACTACGCCTCCAACTTTCTCAACATGGCGTTCGGGTCACCTGATACCGACTATCACGTACCAGAGTCAGTGGCTCGCATCATCAACATGCTGCTCGTGCTCCACGCTGACCACGAACAGAACTGTTCAGCTGCCACTGTCCGTATCGTTGGCTCATCGCACGCCAACATCTTCTCGTCGATTGCTGCTGGCATCCACGCTCTGGGCGGCCCCCTCCATGGAGGAGCCAATCAGGCCGTCTTGCAGATGCTCCAGATGATGGTGGATGACGGAGGAGGCCTTCAGAAGTGGATCGACAAGGCCAAGGACAAGAACGACCCCTTCCTGCTCATGGGCTTCGGTCACCGGGTGTATCGCAACTTCGATCCCCGCTCTCGCATTCTCAAGACGAGCATTCAACAAGTGCTTGAGGATCTAGGAGTAGACGACCCGCTCCTCGACATGGCCCTCGAACTCGAAGACGTTGCTCTCAACGACGACTTTTTTGTTAGTCGCAAACTGTTCCCGAACGTCGACTTCTACTCCGGCATCATCTACCGAGCCATCGGCTTCCCTGAGGACATGTTCACCGTGCTCTTCGCCCTCGGAAGACTCCCCGGCTGGCTGGCTCAGTGGCGTGAAATGCACGAGGATCCGACCACCAGGATCGGTCGGCCGCGTCAGGTGTACCAAGGTTCAACGGCCCGTCCATTTGTTGCCCGAGCTGATCGCTAGACAGGTGTTCGAAGGCCAGATTAGTTGGGTACTGGCTCCACGTAGGGGTCCCCAATCACCGTGGTGTGCACCGCGTCCAACACCACAAGAGCACGCTTGACTGGCGGTTCCTCGGCGTCGTACATGATTACATTCCACACGGGCCTAGCTCGCAATCCCTGAAACCGAATGGCCGCCGACGCATGCCCTACCGGAAAGTCGATCGCAGCTGCAGCGGCCGCCAGCGCTTG